>NZ_JBEPMX010000002.1:0-275909 GCF_040545925.1 Alkalibacillus flavidus | reverse complement strand
AGACGATGAGGTTGATAGGTCTGAGGTGGAAGCGTGGTGACACGTGGAGCTGACAGATACTAATCGATCGAGGACTTAACTAACGGTTAAGACGCGAGTCACGCTCATCAATCAATGCTTGGTCAACATCTTATCTAGTTTTGAAGGTACTCAAATCCTTCAACAAATTTCATCATAGTAGTCCGGTGGTTATGGCAGAGAGGTCACACCTGTTCCCATGCCGAACACAGCAGTTAAGCTCTCTAGCGCCGATGGTAGTTGGGGTTCTTCCCCTGCGAGAGTAGGACGCCGCCGGGCAAATAATAAGAACGTAAACACCACATATCATTATGTGGTGTTATTTTTTTATCGAAAAACACCGTATCCATTCGTATTCATTTCAAATGATCGTCCATAAAGGCTTTGATTAAACACTTTTTTGATAGATGACAGTGCGGTTGCTAGAATGCGTTTAATTAACGATAAAGCAGGTGTTATGATATGTATGATGTTGCAATTATTAGAGCAGGGTCTATGGGAATGGCAGCAGGTTATTATCTGTCAAAGGCAGGCAAGCGTGTGTTATTAATCGATTCGAATAACCCGCCTCATAATAAAGGATCACATCACGGGGATACACGACTCATTCGTCAGGCATATGGTGAAGGATCCAGTTATGTACCATTAGCTTTAAGAGCGATGACATTATGGAAAGAGTTAGATCGATTCTCACACCGAACATTGTTTTATCAAACAGGTGTATTGAATATTGGTGACGATCAATCAAAATTTATTCAAGAAGTTAAACAGAGCGCACATTAATATGATTTATCTTTAATTGAATGGAATGCTTTCAAAGTCAGTGAAAGATGCCTGGTTTTAACCTCGCGCCTCACTTGGTTGGATGCTTTGAACCCGATTCTGGTGTATTAATGAGCGAACGTATACTTCAAACTTATCGTGAATTAGCAATTGAAAAAGGAGCTAAATTGAAGACGTATGCTCAGGTTCAAACGATTATGCCTGACACTAATTACGTTAAAGTTGAACTTAAGGATGAAACGGTTTATGCAGAACACATGATTATTAGTGCTGGCAAGCAAACTAATGATTTGTTAGCTATGTTGGGAGAACAAGTTCCGTTAACACCAACACGAAAAACGTTTTCATGGTTTCATTCCGATGAAGTAGTGTATGGACAACAAGCGTTGCCAGGCTGGGCATATGATATGAATGGTCAAACATATTATGGCTTTCCGAGTATTGAGCAATAAGGCATAAAAATAGGTCGACATGATGGCGGTCAGGCTGTTAATCCTTATGATGAGTTGGAAGCGTTTGGTGACTATTCAAGTGATGTTCATGACGTGACGGATCAAGTAAAACGGCTGTTTGCACATGACATGGTGCATAAGGAAGGACAAGTGTGTACTTATACGAATACGCCAGATGGTGACTTTATTATTGATCCACTGCCAGGCTATCCAAATATTCATGTCGCGTGTGGCTTTTCGGGGCATGGGTTTAAGTTTAGTAGTGTTATCGGTGAAATTTTGTCTGAGTTTGTCTTGTATGGTGAATTGTCGTTTGATTTATCATCGTTCCGGTATAATCGATTTAATCAGGACATATAAAAGGGAAAAGCAGCTGAGCTTTTCCCTTTTACTATAAGTCAATCGTCATTTGAATCGGACAGTGATCGCTTCCGTATATGTGACTATCGACTTGAAAATGTTCTAGCTTATTTAGAAGTGGTTTAGAAATTAAAAAATAGTCGATTCTCCATCCGATGTTCCGTTCTCTTACTGTTTTCATGTAAGACCACCACGTAAATAAGTCGTCCCGGTCTGGATAAACGTAGCGTAATACATCGATAAAACCATGATTTAACAGACGGGTCATTTTCTCTCGTTCTTCATCTGTGAATCCTGAGTTACCAACGTTCGATTTATCATTTTTTACATCAATTGACTGATGAGCGACATTAAGGTCACCACAAATAATAACAGGTTTCTCATCTTCTAATGTTTTAACGTAATCGAAAAATTGGTCTTCCCATTCGAGTCGCTCTGATAAGCGTTCTAACGATCGTTTCGAATTGGGTGTATAAACATTGACTAGATAAAAGTGTTGAAACTCTACGCCTAGTACACGTCCTTCTGAATTAGCGGCTGGATGAAAATCGCCATGAAACGAACGTATGGGTTGTTGTTTTGTGAAAATTGCTGTTCCAGAGTAGCCTTTTCGCTCAGCGTAGTTCCAATATATATGATACTGGTTTAATGGTAAGTCGATTTGACCTTCTTGTAATTTAATTTCCTGAACACATATGATGTCAGGATCTTCAGATTGTACATAGTCTAAAAACCCTTTACGAACAGCTGCTCTTAGGCCATTGACATTCCATGAGATGATGTTCATAGTTGATACTCCTTTAACGGTTTTCTAGTGCGATATAAGCCGCATTCATACCAGCGACATGGCCTGTTGAAAAAGCTGCTGTAATGTTAAAGCCACCTGTGTAACCGTGAATGTCTAAAATTTCACCGCAGAAAAACAATCGGTCCATTATTTTGGACGCCATTTGATTTGGAACGATTTCTTTTAAGGATACACCGCCACCAGTGATAAAGGCTTTTTCAATCGATAAGGTTCCGTTAACGGCAAAACTAAAATGTTTCATCAAATAAGCCAGTTGTAATACTTTTTTCTTTTCTAAATGATGATAGGTCGTATATTCATCTAAGTCGGCTTGTTCTAACAAAAACGTTAACACACGTTCTTGCATAAATGGCTTCCATGCATGCTTGATCGATTTATTAGGTACTTCTTTAGAGGCATCAAGCAACTGTTGGACAAGTTGGTCTTCGTTTATATCTGGAAAACAGTCAATAGATACCGTGATTTCATCCACATTATGTCGTTTTAATGCCTTGACGACATATTGACTTAACCGTAAAGCCGCTGGTCCTGAAATACCTTCGTGTGTAAACAAGACGTCCCAACGATGGGTTTTAATTGGCTTTCCATTCGGTTTTAAGGCAGTGATTGCAACATCTCGCAATGAAATACCTTGTAACGTTTGCGCTTTAATAAACGGAGCATTAGATGTCATCGGAACTTCGGTTGGGTATAATTCCGTAATGGTATGTCCAGCTTTTTTCGCCCATGCATACCCTTGTCCTTCGCTTCCAGTGTGAGGGACTGATTTACCTCCGACAGCAATGACTACCGACGTCGTATCGATTTTATTGCCATTTTCTAAAATAATGGTATGGTGTGTATCCCCATAATGAATAGCATCGACCTTCGTTTGAAGAGAGGTATCAATTTGGTAGACGTCGAGTAGTTCGACGAGTTTATTGACGACAGTCATGGCTTTATCATTCACGGGAAACATGCGACCTTTATCTTCTTCTTTAAGTTCAACACCTAATGACTCAAAATAATCAATAATGGAATAGTTGTTAAAATGGCTAAACGCACTGTATAAAAACTTGCCATTACCAGGAATGTGCTCAATTAATTCTTTATCAGGTAAGACGTTTGTGACATTACAACGTCCGCCACCACTGATCGCGAGTTTGCGGCCTAGTTTTTTTCCTTTTTCAATTAATAAGGTGTTAGCTCCGGATTGTCCAGCTGTAATAGCAGCCATTAATCCAGATGGCCCACCTCCAATCACGACTACATCATATGTCAAAATGATTTCATACCCTTCTACTCATTAATTTGTTTACGCTTTATGATAAAATAATAACATGAAATAGACTAGTTATTGCAGGTGAAAATATGTCCCAATCCAATATATTTAAAGGCACGATGATGTTAACGGGTGCTAATTACTTATCAAAAGTGCTCGGATTACTCTATGTCATCCCGTTTTTTGCCTTAGTAGGGGATGCGGGTGGCGCGCTTTACTCGTATGCTTATAATCCCTATCAAATCTTTTTAACAATCTCGTCACTTGGCATTCCGATGGCGATGTCGAAATTCGTTGCCAAATATAATGCATTAGAAGATTATCAGACAAAACAGACGATGTTTAGATCAGGCTTATGGTTTATGGTCGTGACAGGGGTTATCACATTTTTGATCATGTTTTTGACAGCTGATTGGTTAGCGCAATTATTTGTGCCTGAAAGCGGTAATTTTCAAAACTCAACGAGCGATGTCGCCTTTGTCATTAAAATGGTCAGTGTGGCCTTGTTAGTTGTTGCACCGATGAGTTTAGTTCGTGGTTATTTTCAAGGTCATGCATCGATGGGGCCGAGTGCAATTTCGATTGTCATTGAACAAATCGTGCGTATCGGTTTTTTATTGATTGCAGCATTTGTCGTTTTACGTGTATTTCAAGGAACGATGACGCTCGCTGTTGGTTTGGCAGCATTTGCCGCATTTGTCGGAGCACTCGCTTCTGGCGCGACGTTGTTGTATATTTATCGTAAGAAACGGCCAGATCTATTAAGACAGGTTGAACGTTCCAAACCAAAAGAAACGCCGGCCAAACGTGATCTTTATCAAGAATTGTTATCGTATGCAGGTCCGTTTATTTTAGTCGGTATTGCAACGCCTTTATATCAAATGATCGATCAAATGACGTTTAACCGTGCGATGGCGAATATCGGTTTAGCGGATGTGTCAGAATCATTGTTATCGGTTATTATCGTTTATGGTCATAAACTAGTGATTATTCCAGTCACTCTGGCAATTGGGTTAGCGATGGCGTTATTACCATCGATTACAGAAGCATATACTCAAAATGATTCCCAACGTTATAGACAGTATATTAGCCAATCCTTGCAAATTGTGATGTTATTTATCTTCCCAGCAGCGATCGGTTTATCGATTTTATCGGATGAAGCGTATGGCACGTTTTATAGTATCGATTCGATCAGTTATGCGGGGTCAATTTTAGCAGTGTATGCACCCGTGTCATTACTATTTGCTTTATTTACCGTTAGCGCGTCGATGTTACAAGGCGTGAACCGTCAAAACTTCACATTAATCAGTTTAGCTGTCGGTTTACTCATTAAACTATCACTTAATGTTCCACTCATTACATGGTTAGAGGCAGAGGGAGCCGTTTTAGCGACCGGTTTAGGTGTTATGACGGCAGCTTTTCTTAATTTAGCGGTTCTATACCGCGCGACGCAGTTTGAGTTACGACCATTATTTAAAAAGTCTTTATTGGTTGTCATTTTAACCGCGATCATGGCTATTGTCGTTTTGATTAGTCGTTACCTCGTTGGTTTACCGTTCTCAGGTGATATGACGAAATGGCAAGTGTCGTTACAATTATTTGTCCCAGTCATCATTGGGGGTTATGCTTACTTATGGATGGTGTACAAGACGACACTGTTAGAACGATTACTCGGTAACCGAGCGCGTCGTTTATCGAAATTCTTTATATAGGAGTAAGCGTTTATGCGATTAGATAAATTGTTAGCGAACGAAGGCTTTGGTTCGCGTAAAGATGTAAAAAAATTAATTAAAAAAGGGGCTGTCACGATTGATGAAGCGGTCATTAAAGATGTGAGTTATCATGTGGACCCAACAACATCAGACGTTATTGTCAGTGGTGTCCCGATCATCTATCAACAATATGCCTATATCATGTTGCACAAACCTCAAGGTGTCATTTCAGCAACGGAAGACGATCGTCATGAGGTTGTAACTGATTTGCTTGATCCGTATTATGATAAGTTTCATCTATTTCCGGTTGGCCGACTCGATCGTGATACAGAAGGATTGCTCTTATTAACAAATGACGGTCAATTAGCACACCGTCTAACTTCGCCGAAGCATAAAGTAGACAAGCAATATGAGGCAATCATCAATGCCGAAGTCACCGAAGATGATGTCCGTAAGTTTCAAGCAGGTGTGACGTTAGATGATGGTTACGTGACAAAACCAGCCCATTTAGATATTGCAGAACAATCTGAGTACGAATCGAAAGTATACATCACGATTACGGAAGGGAAGTATCATCAAATTAAACGAATGTTTCAAGCGGTTGATAAAGAAGTTGTGTATTTAAAACGTTTAGCAATGGGGTCATTAACGTTAGACGATGAGTTAGCTTTGGGTGAAGCGAGAGAATTAACAGACGTTGAGCTTAATCAATTACTCGAAACGGAATGAGGGTGACAGGATGAGTCATTATTTCATTGGGATCAAAGTACCCGAAACAATTGGTAGGACGCTTCATAGTTGGCAACATAGTGTTAAACCTCACGTCAGTTATAATGAATGGGTTCATGAAGAGGATTTTCATTTGACGCTTAAATTTCTTGGCGCTGTTGAACAGGAAACCTTGTCCAAACTAAATGATACGTTATCACAGTTAAATGGGCATGCACCACTTGATCTGACCATAAATGGGCTGAATTATTTTGGGAAACCTGACCAACCACGTGTCTTATATGCTGAAGTGGAGCGAACAAAACCACTATCGCGATTGAAAAGTGAGGTTGAAAACGTTGCTTTAGCGTGTGGTTTTATGAACGAATCCAGACCATATAAACCGCATATTACGCTTGCAAAGAAATGGCATGGTGGTTCTATAGACAAGAGGATAGACCAGTTAGAGGCTGCGTTAGAGCGACCACTTCATTGGCAAGCAAATGCGTTTCAATTGTTCCACATTGATCCTAACACTCAACCGAAATACCGTATCGTTCAAACATGTCATTTAGAAGGAAAAGGTGAATCATCATGGCACAACTAATCAAACTTCAAGATTATGTTTCACGTTATGAACGGGATATTTTTCGCTACCCCGGACAGTTCATTCGTCTAAAAAAAGAAAACTATGATGGGATCAAACAACAATGGATAAGGCAGAGAGAATGGGATCACATTGAATCGGATGTTGATGAAGATGAAGAAGCTCGACAAGACAAGAAAGACACGTTTTTTAAACGGTTATTTAAAAAACATGAGGATGATGAACCGTTTGAAACGATTGATCATTCCGTTCCCAAACTGCCAGACAATGAAGATGAATTAAAACAAGATTTTTTAGATCGTATATTTCACTTTCAATTAAAATGGGCATCGAGTACGTTACAAGAAGTATCTTTTTTAGATCGTGTTTTCGAACGTGATAGTCGTTTGAAATATTTTTTAACGCGTTTTCCAGACACGTTTTTGTTGTTTTATAAACCTATATTCAAACTGAATAAAGCGCTGTTGGAAGGCGATATTATTTTAGTGACGCCCACGTCTATTGTCTGTATTTATTGGCTTGATCATGAGGAAGAAGCGGTGTTTGAAGCTGTTGACCAACGTAAATGGATTCAACGTCTTGATGGTAAAGAAGAAAGCATTGTGAATCCAAATACAGCCTTAAAACGTATGGAAGGAGCAGTCCGAAGTATTTTGAACCACCATGATATTGATTACACGATCGAAAAAGTTGTGCTAGCACCAAATGGACGCATTCAATATCATCATTTACCTTACCAGACGAAATATATTGATCAATCAAACTATGAATCATGGTTTTCTCATCATCGGTCAGTTACAACCCCATTAAAGCACCAGCAACTAAAAGCTGCTGGTGCTCTGCTAGAACATACTCAAACGACATCGATTAGACGTCCAGAATGGGAAGATGTCGAGGATGATTTTTAATCGAGTTCATGCACAATGTCTGCGGATGGTTTACCTAAGTAAAAACCTTGTGCTAAGTGAATCCCTTTCGCTTGTAAATGGCGGAATTCCTCTTCGGTTTCGATACCCTCAGCTAATATGGTGAGGTTTAATTGCTTGGCAATGTCAATGGCCCGGTCGATGAATAGTTGATTGTCATCATTTTCATGGCAATTGCGGACGTAATAACGATCAATCTTAATAATATCCGTGCTCAATTGACTTAATACGTCTAAGTTGTTGTAACCACTACCGACATCATCAAGAGCGACGCGCATCCCTGATTGTTTATATCGATTTAAAATGCCTTCTAAATGAGAGAGATCGTCAATATACTCAGTCTCAACAACTTCAAAGACGAGTTCATCTTTTGAGACGTTATATTCGTCGATCGCTTCAAATGTATGTTTTAAACAAAAGTCTGGGTTGTAAATGGATGACGGTAAAAAATTAATAAATATATAGTATTCTCGCCCAATTTTATTCGCTTTCGTTTGAATCGCTAAACGTCTTGCACGTTGATCTAAATACGACTGCAAGCCTGCTTGTTGTGCGAATTGAAACAATCGCCCCGGGTTAACGACGTTTTGATGGGTGCGAAGCAAAGATTCGTAGCCATACAATTTTTCAGTTTGCAAGTTGAAAATCGGTTGGAGATGCGTTTCAAAAGCTTCATCTTCAATCAATTGAACAAGTTCTGGGTCAGAAATGCGATGGTATAAATGTTGGATAGTTAGGTGAATGGGATGTTTATCGTCGTCGTCACTATACACACGAATCCAATTTTGCTCAGCTCCAGTGTTAATCATCGGATATAAGATAGATTTTAGTTCATCATGGGATAAAAAAGGAATAGCGAGAAATGTTGTGTTTTCTTCATGACCATCGAGTCCTTGGCTCTCTTTCAAATACTGATAAGCGTTCGTACGTTCATGGACAAAAATAGACCCACTCGTTGGTAGTGGCGATATTTTCTCGCAAAAATGACATTGCATAATGAAATCACTCCAAATCAAGTAAAATAAAAAGGGGTATGACCATGTATCTATGGATTATTAACCCTATGGCTGGCCGGCAAAAAGCTATCGACATTGTACGACAATTTTTCGAGCTCAGACCGGACCTCGTTCATCAATGTTCTCTTTTATTATACGTAAGGTGAAGCGGACGTGCAAAGAATAACGACTTAAGTCATAGGTCATCAAGTGGATTGCCTCGTCGTTTTAGGCGGTGACGGCACATTACAAGAAGTGATACACGGATTGAAAGCAGATATTCCTATCGCATTCATCCCGTTAGGTACAGGCAATGATTTTGCGAGATGAATTGGTGTTAAACGTCATCCACTTAAGCAATTGATGAAAGTATTTGACCACCCTGAGTCGATTAACCTTCGTTTGGGACGTTATGAATCTGACAACCAATTAAGCTATTTTACGACAAGTATTGGCGTCGGCTTGGATGCTGATGTCGCTGAAACTGTTAATCAGAAACGTAAGCAACATAGATTTATAAATAGTGGTAATAGGCGGTCTATCTACATGAAAACGACATTCCAAAAAATTATTCGAGGAAAAACTAAAAATTTGTCTTTAAATGTAGATGGTAGTTGTATTAAAATGAATAATACATGGCTCGTAACAGTTAATCGACTTCCTTATTTTGGGATCTGCCTCCCAATTGCTCCTAAAGCAAGTTGGACACAACAAGATTTTGTTGTTACAACTGTTAATTCGCTGAGTCGTTGGTTACTACTTCTATTATTACCCACAATATTGATAGGCCAACATTCTCGATTGAAATCAGTCAACGAATACCGTGGATCAGTTATAACGATTGAAGCTGATACGCGACTAACCTTTCAAACTGATGGAACAACAGGACGAGCAAAACGATTAAAGATTAATTCATCGAATCGAAAACAGACGTTTATTCGATAACTTTATTAATCTACCTCTTGAAATCATTCATAATCATAAGTTATTCTAATCAAGTCTGACTTTTTAAATAGAACTCGAACGACACGTCATAGTGAAAAGTAGGTGAGTGAAGCATGGAACAACACGTTCTAGGCTCGGACTGGCTAATCACCCCAGCTGGTGGAACGTCCGGTGAAGCATATTTAGCAGAAAACAGCCAGCAACAAAAGTTATTTCTAAAACGTAATTCATCCCCATTTCTAGCGATTTTATCTGCAGAAGGTATAGTCCCTAAACTTGTATGGACGAAACGACTAGCTGATGGCGATGTCATTACAGCGCAAAAATGGCTTGAAGGACGCGTTTTATCAAAAGATGAAATGCAACAGGAAGCGGTCGTCCAGCTAATGAGTAAAATCCATCACTCATCTGAGATCTTGCACTTATTTATGCGTATGGGTAAAAAACCGTTAGAGCCGTGGCATTTCCTTGTACAATTACAGGAGAAAAGCCGCTCATTATCCGTTTTAAATACATCATTCGTGCAGCAAGTCATTCAGTTTTTAACACAGCATATAAAACATGTAGAAAATCACCGTAAAGTCGTCTGTCATGCAGATGTTAATCATGAGAATTGGCTCTTAGGTGAAGATAATCATTTATATTTAATCGATTGGGATAATGCGGTATTAGCTGATCCTGCGATGGATTTAAGCATGATGCTTTATCAATATATTCCACGTGACAGCTGGGATGATTGGTTACAACAATATGGCATTGAGCTTGACCAGCCATTATTAGCACGTATTCAATGGTATCGACTTGCTCAATCGTTGTCTTATTATTTATGGCATCTCGATCAAGGCGATGAACATGAGAGCGAAAAATGGAAAAAACAATTATTACAGGAACAGGCCTTATTTATAAATCGTTAATGAAACATCTATATCCTTGATTACATCTTGGATATAGATGTTTTTATTGTATAATGGACTTAGATTGTCATTAAAGAAAGGTGTTAACTATGAGATTACGAAACAAACCATGGGCAGAAGACTATATTAAAAATCATCCGACAATTGTCGAGTTAGATCCGTATCAACGACGAGGTAACTGGCAGAGTCGCTTTGAACAAGAACAGCCTCTCGCTTTAGAAATTGGTACAGGAAAGGGACGGTTCATCGATGGGATGGCAAGACAACACCCGGACATGAATTTTATTGGCATTGAACGCGATAAAAATGTCATCGTTAGCGCGATCGATAAATTAAACGACCCTGACGTGACAAACGCGACATTAATCCATGAAAATGCAAAAGATTTACGTGATATGTTTGGGGAAAATGAAATTGATCGCCTTTATTTAAATTTTTCAGACCCTTGGCCAAAGTCTAGACATGAGAAGCGCCGGTTAACGTATTATACATTTTTAGAGCAGTATCAAAACGTGCTAAAGGATGACGGCTTAGTGATTATGAAGACGGACAACCGCCAATTGTTTGAATATAGTTTAGTGAGTTTTTCTCAATTTGGTATGACATTACAAGACGTAAAGCTTGATTTGCACGCGTCTGACGATGAGACGAATATCATGACAGAATATGAAGAGAAATTCTCACAAAAAGGGCAAGTCATTTATCGATGTGAAGCATCTTTCTCAGCTAAACAATCTTAATATATGAGGTGATAGGATGGAAACATTAACGATTGGACATGCGACATTAACGTGGTTAAATGGTGGCGTTACTCACATGGATGGCGGGGCAATGTTCGGCGTTGTACCGAAACCATTATGGACGAAAAAATACCCTCATAATGATAAAAACCAGATCGAATTACGTTGTGATCCGATTTTGTTACAAGTCGAAGGGAAGAACCTTTTAATTGAGTCAGGAATCGGCTTTGGCAAATTAAATGATAAGTTGAAACGTAATTTCGGTGTGTTAGAAGAGTCCCAAGTGCTCTCGTCGTTAGAAGAACTCGGCTTAACGAGAGAGTCGATTGATATCGTATTAATGACCCATATGCATTTCGATCATGCGAGTGGTTTAACGTATAGAGATGATCAAGGTCAATTATGTTCAACGTTTCCTAATGCTAGAATTATAACCTCTGATGTAGAATGGGATGAGATGAGACAACCGAATATGCGCTCGCAAAATACGTATTGGCGTGAGAACTGGGAACCGGTACAAGATCAAGTGGAAACATTTTCAAGTCGTTATGAGGTGTTACCTGGATTGACCATGACGCATACGAGTGGCCATAGTCATGGTCATAGTGTCATTCATTATGAAGATGATTTAGATCAATTCATTCATATGGCGGATTTAATGCCAACACATGGACACCAAAATCCGTTATGGGTGTTAGCATACGATGATTATCCTGTTACGAGTGTTCATGAAAAGCAAGCCTTGTTGAACGAAGCTTATGAAAACAATCGTTGGTTTGTGTTTTACCACGACGCGTATTACCGTGCGGTTCGTTTCGACGATAACCAAGAGATAGATGAATACATTGAACGCGAACGGTATTCGTATGAGTAAATAAGATTTGAATTTAAATAGGCAGAAGTTGCGACAAAAGGATATTTAATTGCACAAAAGAAGAATGTTAGTAAAAGAGGCTGGGATAGAAGGATATTAAATTGTGCAAAAGACGAATGTTTGGACATCATAACAGTTAAGCACTAATGAAGCGGAATCAAAACACGTAGACGCCTGGTCGACTAAGTTCGGTCACGTCCTGCGCCTGCGAGTACTCGGCGCAGAATTAGTCAAGGAAGCTTATGAAATCAGCTTTTGTGACCAACGTCGACATTAGACCGTCCGGGTCGTCACGGGAATAGCACGAAGGCGCACAGGACGTGGGTCACTTCGGCGTTCGGACAGGACGTCCGGTACTTAGCCGAAGTTCCTTTGTCCCCCGAGGGATGCACCTGCGTCTTCTCGTATCGCTTCGAAGCAGGCTTCCTCGGTGCAAGTTGCAAGGAAGCATATTCGATGAGGTTGCCTGGCTCGAGCCGTGCCCCGGTAAAGGAAACACGGCGATTGCGCCAGCAGAGCCGATGTTGAGCTTATGTCACGAAGAACCAAGCGAAGTGTTTTGATGGAGCGTTATTCAAGCAGAAAACCCGGACGATTTATTTTTTAATTAAATCGTCCGGGTTTTACTTTACTGAATTAGGTTTTGTCTCAACCCCTTGATTAGATGTCTTATACTTTCGTTTGAATATTAGCCATCTAATAATGGATAGCTATCTAAAAGGGTGCCGTTTGTGGCGTCGACAATGAATTGGAACTGTTCGGTTTTGCCATCAATTGTTCGCGTGACACCGCCTTCATAGACTTGATACGATTTGCCATTATGGCTGAAACCTTTTTTGTCCATTAATATCCACGATCCACTAATTGGTCCGTCTTGCTTAAATTCTTCTTTCACTCGATTTAGCGCGACTTCTGGTACTAACCAGTTGTCCTTCACACGTTTACCAGCCACAGCTCCTACTGCAATACCGACAGCGGCTGGCACGACAATTTTATACCATTTCATCCATACTCACTCCAATTAAACAATGTTTAGTCCTATTATAACGAGAGCATGATAGAAAAGAAAATAAAATAGGATGGATTATCAAAAATTTTCTGTTAAAATAAAAGAGGATTATACTAGAGTTGGAGTGATAAAGGTGAACCAAGAGACAAAACAGATGTTTAAAACATTAACAGAACTCCCGGGCGCACCAGGACATGAACATGAAGTGCGTCAATTTATGCGACAAGAACTACATAAATATGCTGACGAGGTCGTCCAAGATCGTTTAGGCGGTGTGTTTGGCGTACGGCAAAATGAAGGACCAACTGTGATGGTAGCGGGTCACATGGATGAAGTCGGTTTCATGGTTAAACAAGTGACGAAAAATGGCATGATCCGTTTTCAACCATTAGGTGGCTGGTGGAGCCAAGTGTTATTGGCTCAACGTGTACAAGTGCTAACAGACCAAGGCCCTGTCACAGGAGTCATTGGCTCAACGCCACCTCATAATTTAACACCAGAACAACGTCAAAAACCGATGGAAATGAAAGATATGTTAATTGACATTGGTGCTGACGATGAGGAAGATGTGAAACGTATTGGTGTTAAACCTGGCCAACCGATCGTCCCGGTATGTCCGTTTACAGAAATGGCCAATGATAAGAAAATCATGGCGAAAGCTTGGGATAATCGTTATGGATGTGGTTTATCTATTGAGTTATTAAAAGAACTTCAAGGTGAGACATTAAATCATACCCTTTATTCAGGCGCTACTGTACAAGAAGAAGTCGGTTTACGCGGGGCTCAAGTTGCAGCGAATATGATTGATCCGGACCTCTTTTTCGCACTAGACGCATCACCTGCCAATGATATGGAAGGCGATGACAAAGAGTTTGGTCAATTAGGTGAAGGGGCATTACTGAGAATCTTTGACAAAACGATGATCACACACCGTGGCATGCGAGAGTTCATTTTGGATACAGCTGAATCTCATGATATTCCTTACCAATATTTTATTTCACAAGGTGGAACTGATGCAGGGCGCGTTCATATTTCTAATGACGGTGTACCTTCAGCTGTTGTCGGTATTTGCTCACGTTATATCCATACGAGTTCATCGATGATTCATATTGATGATTATGCTGCAGCGAAAGAATTGCTCACAAAACTTGTTAAATCAATTGATCAATCGACGGTTGATACTATTAAACAAAATAGCTAGTAACAGTGCTTGACAACGTTTGTGGGCACGTTAAAATAAGAGAGATGGACATTTAGGATGTCCATCTCTCTTATTTTAGATTATTTAAACGTATAAGCTAAAACATCCAAAGCTTGATCGATCGTCTCAACGGTAACGTTAGATTGATTGGATAATTCTTTTAACGGATGAATCAACGATTGCGGTCGTATTAGAATGAGTGGTTTATTCAGTCCGATTGCAATGCCGGCATCCATTGCGGTGTTCCACTGTTTATATGATTCTCCGAAAAGCGCGATCACCGCATCCGATTGTTGCATCATTAATTGGGTGCGGAAATTGTTAATACTGGATGCAGCGTCGTCTCGGTCGATTTGATTGGGTTGTTCACCTTTAATTTGTTCGCCGATGTTATCAGATAAATCATGATTTTCTTGTGGACCGTAAAACGTGATAGATAAGTTTTGTTGTTTGGCTTTTTGTTTTAATTGATCGCGCCAGTCATCGTGAATTTGACCTGCTAAATAGATTGATAGTTCCATGACATATCCTCCTTAAAGGTATAAATGTTATGATTAATCATGAATAGTTTGCGGTCATTTGTCAACTGATGATGCCTTATAGATGAAATGTTAATGATGGAGGGAATAGGATTGAAATTGGTATTAAAAGGGTTGTCATTTTTAATATTAGCACTTGTCATTACAGGTTGTAGCCAGTCAATGGAAGAAGCCTTTGATAAAGGCGAAAGTCATGTGAAAGATACGTTCTTATCGACAGAAGGACCTGAGGCGAATTATACCGTTAATGACTTTGAATTGTATAAACCAGATGAGCTACGAGTCAGTGAACAAAATGCTAGCAATATTGTCTTTAATGATAGTGGACAATCTTATATATTGTTTATTAATGAATTTGAAGCACCCAATAGTCGTTGGTTCTATAACCAAATTGAAAATAAAGACCAATACTTAAGAACATTCCAAACAGATGAAGCTTTCGCTTATTTACATGCAGATAACTATGAAGAAGATTCATACGAAGTGCATGTCGGTATCGGTGGCATTAAGATGTCTACTGTGACGACACCTAATCAAATGGAAGATGACATCACGATGATGATCAACATGATTAAGTCCGTTGAACAAAAGTAATCATATATGGAGGTCGTGACCAGTGAAAGCATTCTTGCATCGTAAAGGTGTCTACCCATCTTTTCAACAATATATTTTAACGTCATTGAGTTATATGGCGTTAGGACTGTTTGCATCACTAATCATTGGAACGATTATTCAAACGTTGGGAAACGAGGTCCCGTTTTTACCCCAAGCGTTTGTTGATGTTGGCGCTTTTGCTATACAGCCGATCATTTATGGTGGTGCGATTGGCGTGGCGATTGCTCATGGTTTAAAGGCACCACCACTCGTTTTATACAGTGCGTTATTTGCCGGAAGTTATGCTGCTGAGATTGGTGGTGGCCCAGCTGGTAGTTTTTTAGCTGCCTTAATCGCTGTTGAGATCGGGAAATTAGTGAGTAAAGAAACGAAGCTTGATATTGTTATAACGCCACTCGTGACGATTTTAGTTGGCTTTTTAGTTGCATCTTCTGTAGGACCGCCGATAGCGTCACTATTAGAAGGATTTGGTTCAATCATTAATTGGGCGACTGACTTAAGACCGTTTTTAATGGGAATGATTGTAGCGGCATTAATGGGCTTGGCGTTAACCGCGCCTATTTCGAGTGTTGCGATAGCGGTTATGCTTGATCTTCAAGGGTTAGCAGCTGGTGCAGCTACTGTAGGCTGTGCTGCACAAATGGTTGGTTTTGCAGCGAGTAGTTTCCGCGAAAATGGTTTCGGTGGACTCGTATCGCAAGGCATTGGAACGTCCATGTTACAAATCGCCAATATCGTGAAGAAACCAATTATCGTCGTACCGCCCACTGTGGCAGGCATGTTACTAGCTCCAGTCGCGACTGTTTGGTTACAATTAGAAAATAATGCGATTGGCGCTGGAATGGGGACGAGTGGATTAGTTGGTCCAATTATGTTAGTTGAAACGATGGGATCACAGCCTGTCGTATGGTGGTCAATCGTCTTACTACTCATTTTGTTACCTGCTATGATTAGTTTAATCTTATCTGAATGGTTCCGAAAGAAAGGACTTATTCAAGATGGTGACATGAAATTGGATGCATAAACCCCGTAACTTTTCTAACCATTCATGTCATGATAAAATAAAATTTAATGCGTTTTATGACGGGGTGAAGAACAATGAAAATGACAAGTATTAAAATGAAAAAAATGTTAGAACAACGGTTCGAACATAATGAATGGAAAACAACATTTAATAAAGATGAAGATACATTTCGTATAGAGTGGAAGCATAGTGGACAAGGTGTCACCATTTCACTTCCAGGTGTCATCTCTAAGTGGGAAAATCGAGGCGATCAAGCGGTCGATGAGCTTGTTTCCCACATTAGTGAAGCACTTCACATTATGAATGAAGAGCAAACACTAGAAGGTAAAGAAAATCAGATTTTCCCAGTGATTCGCGCGGGCTCGTTCGCAACGGAATCTAACGAGGGTGTTCCACTCATCTACACCGATCATACAGCTGAAACACGGATTTATTATGCGATTGATTTAGGACAGTCTTATCGTTTAATCGATCAACAAATGATGGAAAAAGAAAACTGGACGAAGCAACGAATTCATGAAGTGGCGATGTTTAATATCCGTCGTTTACCGACAGATATGAAGTCAGATGAGGTTGCAGGCAACACGTTTTACTTTTTATCAACAAATGATGGGTATGATGCAAGCCGCATTTTAAATGAAGCTTTAATCGAAGAAATGCGTGCAACCACTGAAGGTGAATTAGCGATAGGTGTACCACATCAAGATGTATTAATTATTGCTGATATTCATAACAAAGTCGGTTACGATGTCCTAGCACAAATGATGATGCAATTTTTTGCCGAAGGACGTATTCCTATTACGTCGTTACCGTTCTTATATGAAAATAATGCGTTAGAGCCAATCTTCATTTTAGCTCAAAAAAAACCAGAAAATGATAAGGAGTAGAGATCATGCAAGTTGTTTATAACCGTGAAGGTATAGGAGATGTATTGCTTTTAACACTCCATCAAACAGATGAGAAAACAACAGTCGAACAATATGGAGATGTGACACGTATTGCCAAGGCTGACACAAATGAAGCGGTCGCATATAACATTTTTAATGCGTCGGCATATTTAGATGTTAATCATTATGAATTACTCAATATCGATGAAGAGTTTGTTAAACAAGTAGACTCGATTTTTAAACAAAATGATTTGAATGAATCGTTACATGTTGATGTCTCGCCGAAATTTGTCGTTGGTCAAATCGATCAGCTTGATTCACACGAAGATTCGAGTAAGTTAAGTGTTTGCCATGTTAATGTTGGTGATGAGCAGTTGCAAATTGTATGTGGTGCACCTAACGTTGCAGAAGGACAAAAAGTCGTCGTGGCAAAAGTTGGTGCCATCATGCCAAGTGGTTTGGAGATTAAAGATTCAGAACTTAGAGGCGTGTCATCAACAGGCATGATCTGTGCTGCAAGAGAATTAAATCTTCCAAATGCACCCCAAGAAAAAGGGATTTTAGTTTTAGACGATCAAGAAACAGTTGGTGAGCCGTTCGCGTTAAGTATGTATCGTTCCGGATAAGTTCGGTCATTAAATATGAAGTGGATGAGGGGTCAGCGATGAAAGAATTTGAACTGAAACGACAGGGTAAAATCAAACGTTTAACCAATAGAACGTTTAAATTTGATGAACGGATAAAAGATGGTTGGTTTTCAGCTGTTTATTTTTTGAAAACGAAAAAGATTGTCGAAGAGCACTTAAGCGATAATATCGTGACGATGCAATTTTTCCAAAAAAACAATGCTGTTTTATGTGGCGTTGATGAAGCGATTGCGTTATTACATACGTTTGCTGATTATCCCGAATCTCTAGACATATATGCATTAGAAGATGGTGATAAGATTAACCCGTATGAATCTGTGTTAACAGTGACGGGGCGCTATCAAGACTTTGGTTATTTAGAGGGCATTATCGATGGTGTTCTCGGTCGACGTTCATCCGTTGCAACAAATGTTTATGAAGTTGTTAATGCAGCAGGATCTGCGGGAATTCAAAAACCGATTATCTTCATGGGAGATCGTGATGATCATTATACGCAACAGTCAGGTGATGGTTATGCCGCTTACATCGGAGGTTCAACGGCTCAAGCAACGCATGCTATGAACGAATGGTGGGGTAAAGAAGGTATGGGCACGATGCCACACGCCCTCATTCAAATGTATAATGGAGATATCGTGAAGGCAACTAAGGCGTATCAATACACTTTTCCAGATGATGAATTACTCGCTCTTGTCGATTATAATAACGACGTCATCACTGATTCGTTAAAAGTCGCACGCGAATTTGGAGATGAATTAAAAGGTGTCCGCCTCGATACGTCAAAAAATATGGTGGATAAGTATTTTTTCCGTAACCAACATTTGATGGGTTCCTTTGACCCGCGTGGGGTTAATCCAGAGCTGATCTTCGCTTTACGAAAGGCGTTGGATGATGAAGGGTTTGACCATGTAAAAATTGTTGCTAGTGGTGGTTTTACTGAAGAAAAAATACGTTTCTTTGAGTCTAAACATGTCCCTGTAGATATGTATGGCGTTGGAAGTAGTTTGTTAAAGATGAAGATCGGTTTCACCGGTGATAACGTGTTATTAAACGACCGACACGAAGCCAAACAAGGTCGCAAATATATGCCTAACCCTCGTCTTCAAAAAGTGGATTACCAAGACGGTTGATTGTCATAAATCAACCGCTTTTCTTTTCGGTTAAAAGGATAATAGTTTAAGTGTCTAAAAGGATATAAGCTTTAACTAGCCAATTATCTATACATTTGATAAGGTTTAATCAGTGTTATAATGTCCATACTAATCGAAAAGAAGCATTTTTGTTGGATTAGCGGATTATGGTAGACGTATGATGTCATTCTGCTATAATAAAAAAAGCAATTTTTGACTGACGTCATATAGTATTACAGAATGAAGTATACGGGGGTTCGATTCATGTCGACTTACCATTTTATAGGTATCAAAGGAACCGGGATGAGTGCTTTAGCACAGATATTGCATGATTCAGGTGAAGTTGTGCAAGGTTCAGATATTGATAAAACATTTTTCACAGAAGAAATCTTACGCGAAAAAAATATAACGATCTTACCATTTGATGCTCAAAATATTCAAAACGACCATATTGTGATTGCAGGTAATGCATTTGGTGATGACCATGATGAAATTCAGCAAGCTAAAGCAATGAATGTTCCTTTTTACCGTTACCATGAATTTTTAGGTCAATACGTCCAACAATACACGAGTATCGCTGTGACAGGTGCACACGGTAAAACTTCAACGACAGGTTTACTCGCTCATACTCTTAGTGAACATGTCCCGACGTCATATTTGATTGGTGATGGAACAGGTATAGGACGTGAAGATAGTGAATATTTTGTATTTGAAGCGTGCGAATATCGTCGCCACTTTTTAGCCTACGAGCCTGATTATGCGATCATGACGAATATCGATTTTGATCATCCAGATTATTTTACTGATCTTAATGATGTATTCGATGCGTTTCAACATATGGCCATGAATGTCAAACGAGGCATTATTGCATGCGGTGATGATGAGAATTTACAAGCAATTCATGCTCAAGTGCCGATTGTTTATTATGGGTTGCAACCAGAAAACGATTTCCAAGCTGCTAACATTGTAGAGACAGATAAGGGAACGACATTTGAAGTCTATGTACGCGGTATGTATTATGACACATTTGATATCCCAACATACGGCAATCATAGCGTGTTAAATGCATTAAGTGTGATTGCGTTATGTGATTATGAAAACTTCTCATCAGATAAAATCAAATCGATTTATTCATTTACGGGTGTGAAGCGTCGTTTTACGGAAACAAAGTGGAAAGATGGGCAAGTGTTAATTGATGATTATGCTCATCACCCGATTGAGATTGATGCAACGATCGATTCAGCACGCAAAAAATATCCAAATAAAGATGTTGTTGCGGTATTTCAACCTCATACGTATTCACGAACAGCAGAGTTTTTAGATGAATTTGCGGATAGTTTATCGAAGGCAGACCATGTCTATTTATGTGATATTTTTGGTTCTGCACGTGAAGCAAATGGTCAATTAACGATTGACGATTTAAAAACAAAAGTAGGCGGTGCCTCATTTATGAAAGAGGATGAAACGGATTTACTATTAGAACACGATAATAGTGTTATTTTATTTATGGGTGCCGGCGACATACAAAAATATGAAGAAGCGTTTAAAGCGTTAGCTTAATTTAAAATAGCCACTCGATCTATGTGACCGAGTGGCTATTTTTATGCTTTCAATTGATCTGCATTAAGTGCTTCAAGTTCAGGAACGACGAAACGGCCATCTTTACGAACAAGAACGCCGTCGAAGTACATCTCACCACCGCCGTAATCTGCACGCTGAATATTCACCATATCCCAATGAATGGATGAATCATTGCCGTTATAGGCGTCATCATATGCTTGACCAGGCGTGAAGTGGAAACTACCGTCTATCTTTTCATCAAACAAGATATCTTTCATCGGGTGCTGGATATAAGGGTTAATACCAATCGCAAACTCCCCGATATAACGCGCACCTTCGTCCGTATCAAACACTTGCTTGATTCGTTCGCTATCATTTGCTTGAGCATCAATAATTTGTCCATTTTCAAATGTTAAGGACACATTTTCGTATGTGAACCCTTGGTAAGGTGATGGTGTATTGTACGTTAATTGACCATTGACTGAATCACGCACAGGGGCGGTGTAGACTTCACCATCAGGGATGTTTTTCTCGCCAGCACATTTAATCACAGGAATATCTTTGATAGAGAAAGTTAAGTCAGTGCCAGGTCCTTTGATATGCACTTGATCTGTCTCTTCCATTTTCTTAACGAGTGCATCCATTGCGCGGTTCATCTTAGCATAATCAAGTGTACACACATTGAAATAAAAATCTTCAAAAGCTTCCGTACTCATTTCAGCTAATTGTGCCATTGATTCGTTTGGATAACGTAACACACACCACTTTGTTTTCGGTACGCGAATGTGGCGATGAACATTCATGACCGTTTGACCATACAACTGGTTTTTATCACTTGGTACATCAGCCAATTCATTAATGTTATCACCAGAACGAATGGCAATGTAAGCGTCCATATCATTCATCACGGTTGATTCATAATGCTCCCATGCTTTAAGCTGGGTTTCGTTAGCTCCTTTTAAGAGCGATCGCATCACTTTTTGATCTTTCAATTCAACAAATGGATGGCCGCCAGCTTCATAGGCTTTTTCAACGACAGCTGACACGAGTTCTTGTTGCAACCCCGTATTTTCAATTAATAATTTTTCGTCCGTTTGTAATTTAACAGAATAGTTAACGAGTAAATCGGCTAGTTTATTGATTCTTGGATCACGCATGATGAAGCCTCCTATTTCGATGTAAGATGGTCTCAGTTTAATATATTCGAATAAAAAAATAAAGCATTTAGATGTTTGACAATTTCGTTGTTCGGGTATAGATTGAGTATAATACATTTAGAAAGGAGATGGACTAATTGAACCTGTTACATATTGCAGCTTTAATTGCAGCTGTGGCATTTGCTATTGGATTTATTGTTTTAGTTGTTTACGTGTCAAAAACGTTGAAATCTGTGACGAGAACATTGGATAACGTTGCGACAACAGTCGAAGGTTTAGAAGGACAACTTCAAGGTGTGACGAAAGAGACGGAATTATTATTAAATAAAACGAATCATTTAGCTGAAGATATTTCTGGAAAAACAGAAAAAGTTAATATTCTATTTGATGGAATTAAAGGAATAGGATATACTGTAAATCAATTCAATGAGTCATTACAGAAATTATCTGATGAATTAGAGGATCAAGCAAATGAACATGCAGCTCAAACATCTCAGACGATTAAGTGGGGAGAAGCAGCGATTCATTTGTGGAAAAAATATAAAGAAAAACAGTAACACACTAAGAGGAGGATAACGTATGACAGAACAAAAACAAAACACAGAAGAAAACATTAATAGCAAGGACTTTATGATTGGTACATTATTAGGTGGAATTGTAGGAGCGTCAGTTGCTCTATTATTCGCACCGAAAACAGGTAAAGAGTTCCGTGAAGACATCAATACAGGTGCTCAACAAGTAAGAGAACGTGCTGATGAGTGGAAAGACGTTGCTTACGAAAAAAGTAATGAATTGTCTCAACGTGTTAAAGAAACAAAAGGTCAACTTCAAGATAAAGTAGCTGATTTAAGACAACAAGCACAAAATGGGAACGGTGAAGACGTAGCTCAAGATATTGCTGATGCCATTGAAGAAGCGACTGAAGAACTTGAACGTCAGGAAGCGAATGAGTTGTACGAGCGTTCTCAACAATATTAATTGAATGTGTTATCTCAAAAGCTGTTAGTTGACATGACTAACAGCTTTTTTTATGTTTAATTATAGCGTTTATAATAAGGAGTGATCATATGACAGTAAAACAACTATCAGCTGAAGAAGAGTTAAATCAGTTGTTGAGTGAGGACGAAGCTATTTTGTTAAAACATAGTTTAACATGTCCAATCAGTGCTCAGGCAAAAGGACATGTTGAAGCATTTGCAAATAAGCATGATGTACCGACTTATGTGATTCATATTCAAGAAAACCGTGATCTGTCGAATGAAGTTTCAAACCAAGTCGGCATTAAACACGAATCACCTCAAGTCCTTTACTTGAAACAGGGTGATGTTCAATATCATGCATCACATTTTGATATAACAGAAGAGCAGCTTAATAACGTCGTGACTTCATAAAAAACATACTAAAAATAGTGGGTAATGTCATCGATGGGTGACATTATCCACTATTTTTCTTTCTCAGGCTCTTCGTTTATTCTTTATTGTTATTCCGAGATTGAATGGCTTCTAATTGTTTTAAGCGATCGGGGTCTTCTTGAAAATATTCAACAAGGTCACCTATTCTGAAAATGCTATCCCAACTTAAATGGTGCTCAATCCCCTCGACTTCTTCGTAAACATTGCTTTCTTCAACCCCAATTAATTCGAGAAATTGTTCAAGTAATTCATGGCGATAAACGAGTCGCTTGCCAATTTTGTTCCCCTTATCAGTCAGTACTAACCCACGATATTTTTCGTAATGAAGATAATCCTTTTCATCAAGTTTTTTGACCATTTTGGTTACTGATGACGGGTGGACAGAGAGTCGTTCCGCTATATCAGAAGCGCGTGCGTATCCTTTTTGATCAATGAGTAAATAAATTTGTTCAATATAATCTTCCATACTTGGAGTTGGCATGATGAACCTCCGTCAT
Organism: Alkalibacillus flavidus; assembly: GCF_040545925.1. Lineage (NCBI taxonomy): Bacteria > Bacillati > Bacillota > Bacilli > Caryophanales > Bacillaceae > Alkalibacillus > Alkalibacillus flavidus. The sequence continues at coordinate 252,131 of NZ_JBEPMX010000002.1, read as the reverse complement.
TATTACGTGATTAATATCTATTTTAGCAAACTAAACCCGATTGCAAAAGGGCTATCGTCAATTGCAATCGGGTATATCAATCAATAAAGATACATTATGATGATTCTTGATCAAAAACATTGAACCACTCAATGCTTAATTGATCACCATCTTGAATCGGTTCAGAGAATCCAACATCATTCCCGTTACGGTAAAGTTTAAACTGTTTACCTTTCATATCTGATAAATCGAGATCAATCAGTCGAAACAAATCTTGGAATATGAATGATTGCTGACTTGATTGTTCTATATGAATGATATCATCTGGATAGACTAGCTCGTTTTCATGAATCGGCTGTCCGTTACGTGTCATATAGTTTGATTCAGTACCTAATTCAATGGGACGATTGTGATAAAAGACTGTCACGGTTGCATGTTTCTGAATTTCAAGTTGGTCTATTAATGCTTTCAAAGTGAAAGATTGCATGTATTCATACGATATAGAATCATGATCATGTACGTGATCATCTAAATGGGCAAGACGATCATTTTGCTTAATTTTTAATTGTTGTGGTGCGACTTGTATGGTTTGTCCGTTGACCTGTACTTCGAATGGTTTTGTTGCATCGTTCAAGTCAATAGTCTCTTCTTTTAATAATACATCTTGAATGGTCTGAGCTGAATGCCATTGTATGTCATCACCATCGCTAAGACGGTCTGTTAGTCGAGCAAGACGATCATTTTGCTTTAATTTTGCTGGTAAATTGATGTCGTGACCATTTAGTTGTACCGTTTTATTGTCAATTGGGCCTGTTAAAGCTTCAATCGTATAATCTGGTGTCTCACCATTTTCTCCAGGGATGACATCGATCACATCACCATGTTTAATAGAATCTTTTAGTGACGCTAATTGTCCATTAATATAAATGGACGGAGCTTTGCCGTAAGTGCCTGGCAGTGTGACTGGCTTACCGTTAAATGTTACAAACAGCCCCATTCCAGGCTTGCCGTATAGTTTTTTGACCTCCACACCAGCCGCTAACAGACAGTCACCAATGGTTAACTGTTTAACGTCGAATAAGCGAACCAAACGATTGTTGACGGTGACACTAATGTAATGGACAGGGCTTTGTTTAGCCGCAATCGCAATACCAATTGGGGTCACAAATTCTGGGCTATGCGGTAAGTGTTCGTGCCCTGTTAAGTTCTTAATCGCGTCGATATCTCGAACAGCTACACGGTTAGTCGGTAGTTGCAGTTGATTAGCTATATAACTAGATAAGTGTGGTGTTAAACTACCACCTCCAACTAGCATAACCGCTTGAGGTGTTTCTTGGTTTAACGCCATAATTTGATTACAAATCGCTTGAGATAAACCGTTAATGGTGTCATGTAGTTGATGGACAACATCTTTAACGGTGACTTCTGTTGTAAAACCTAATATGTCTTCAACTTCCATAACGTCTTGTTCGATCAACTGACGTTTAGCTTGTTCAGCTTGATGAAAATCGAGTAAATACGCCTGGCTGATCGCTTCAGTAATCTCGTCGCCAGCTTTCGGTACCATTCCGTATGCGACGACGGTGCCGTCTTTTGTTATGGCAATATCACTCGTGCCAGCCCCTATATCAACTAAAGCGACATTTAATTTGCGCATCGATTGTGGAATTAACACTTGAATCGCTGCAATGGGTTCCAATGTTAAGGCTTCCATTTCTAAGTTAGCTCGTTGCAGTGCTGCTAATAAGGATTCGACGACAACTTTCGGTAAAAAGGTTGCGATAATATCAACCGTTGCTTCATCACCTTGTTGGTCAATTAACGAACCAATATCTTGGTCATCCAAATAGTAATGAGTCACAGAGTAACCGACACAATAATATTGTGTGCTTGTCGCTTCTTTAGCATGTTGTTCCGCTAATTGGTATTGAGCTTGTTGGACAGCTGACAGCTCGAGGTGAAAGACATCTTCAGTTGACATTAATGGCTGTTCACCGATGTTAACCGTGACTTGACTTTGCTGTGTTTTTAGCGCACGACCAGCTGCAGCCACACAAACGTGCGTTAATGGACCGTGTTTTTGTTCCAATTCCTGTTTAACGTCTTGAATCACTTCAGATACGGCCATCACATTATGTATTTGACCATCAACCATCGATCGTTCTTTATGTTCTTTTGAAATCATATCAATGACGTTATAAATGTCGCCATCTTTTTCTAAAATAACGCCGACGACGCTACGCGTTCCAATGTCTAATGCGAACAATTGACTCATTTCAGTCACCTCATTTTTATGTTCAAATACGTTTTTGAATTTTCTCGAAATGACAATCGACTAATAATGACAAGAAAGCCATGGTTCGATATAATGTGACTATATATTGGAGAATATTATATCAATCATTATTAAGGATAATGTACCATAAAAACGGGATGATATAAACTAATGCTGGAGGATGGGTCAAATGAATAATCAACTAGATAATTTACGTGATGAACTCGATGACGTTAATATAAAATTATTAGAATTAATTAATGAAAGAGGTCGCCTAGTTAAGGAACTTGGTGATATTAAAAAGGCGCAAGGAATGAAAGCGTATGATCCAGAACGCGAGCGTGACATGTTAAATCATATCATTGATCAACATGAAGGGCCTTTTGAATACGCTACAATCGAGCACATATTTAAACAAATATTTAAGGCTGCAAAAGAATTACAAGAAGAAGATTACCATAAAACATTACTCGTGTCGCGAGAGAAAAAGCCGAATGACACGATTGTTTCCATCGGCGATGTACATGTTGGTAATAGTGAAACCCAGTTTGTGATGGGCCCGTGTTCCGTGGAATCATATGAACAAGTCGATCAAGTTGCTCAATCTGTTAAAAATCAAGGGGTTAACTTATTAAGGGGTGGCGCTTTTAAGCCACGTACCTCACCGTATGATTTTCAAGGATTAGGTGAAGAAGGCTTGAAAATCTTGCGCGATGTTGGTGATAAACACGGATTAAAGGTCGTCAGTGAGATTACTCACCCACAAGATATTGCATTGGGAGAGCATTATTTGGACATGATCCAAATCGGGGCTCGAAATATGCAAAATTTCGACTTATTAAAAGAAGCCGGAAAGGTCGATGTCCCGATTATTTTAAAACGGGGGATGGCAGCGACCATTAATGAGTTTTTAAATGCAGCAGAATATATTGTCTCACAAGGAAATGCCAATATTATTTTATGTGAACGTGGTATTCGTACTTACGAGACAGCAACGCGCAATACGTTAGATATCACGGCCGTACCCGTGTTGAAGCGAGAAACCCACTTACCAGTCATGGTCGATGTCACTCATTCTACAGGAAGACGAGATTTATTACTTCCTGCAGCCAAAGCATCATTAGCCATTGGAGCTGACGGCGTGATGGCAGAAGTTCACCCAGATCCAGCAGTAGCCCTATCAGATTCTCAACAACAGATGGATATCCCGACCTTTGAATCGTTTATACAACAGCTGAAACAACCAAATGTTTTGGCACATGACTAAATTGCAAAATCTTTCGTATGTTGTTGCGATAAAGTGTTTTTTGTCTTATGCTTAAAATTATTATTGATGGCATTTTTATAAAGATTTAATTTCTTAACTTTATATAGTTGTTTAGTCATAAGACAGAAGAGAATAGTTTAGTAAGGAGTCGTTGACAATGGGTGTAACTATTTATGATGTAGCTAAAGAAGCCAACGTTTCCATGGCGACAGTATCACGTGTCATTAACGGGAACACAAATGTAAAACCAGCCACACGTCAAAAAGTATTGACAGCTATTGACGAATTAGGGTTTAGACCAAATGCGGTTGCAAGGGGATTAGCCAGCCGAAAAACAACATCAGTCGGTGTCATTATTCCAGACATTTCAAATTTATTTTTTGCTGAGTTAGCACGAGGGATAGAAGATATCGCCTCAATGTACAAATATCATATTATTTTAAGCAGTTCCGACCAACAAAAGACGAAAGAACTCGACCTCCTCGATAATATGTTAGAAAAACAAGTTGATGGTGTCATTTTTATGGGGTCATCTGTAACGAGTGACCATATTGAAGCGTTTAACCAGGCCAATGTGCCCGTCATTTTAGCTGCTACAGTTGATGACACCGAGCAACTACCATCAGTGAATATCGATTATTACGAAGCGATGAAAGATGCTGTGACTTATTTAAGTGAACAGATGGATCAAGAAGCGGTAGGATTTGTCACATCACCGTTAAATGCAAAAATCAACGACATGAAACGACAAGGCTATGTTGATGCTATCAAAGCGAGTGGCTTAGCATTCAATGAAGACTATATTTATCCAGGCGATGATAGTTATCAATCAGGCCTAGATGCAGCGAATTATTTCTTAAAACAACAACACCCTCCTAAAGCGATTATCACGTCATCTGATGAAATGGCGTTAGGTGTTATCCACGGGGCTCAAGATCATGGTGTGAGTGTCCCAAATGAGTTGAGCGTAATTGGTTTCGACAATACACGCTTAGCCAACATGGTTAGACCAACATTAACGAGTGTTTTACAGCCTATGTATGACATTGGTGCTGTATCGATGCGATTATTAACGAAATTGCTACGTGGAGAGGAAATTGAGCAAGAACAAGTCGTCTTACCTCATCGAATTGTTGAAAGAGACTCAACAAATGCATAATGTTGTCGATAAAATACGTAGATAGGTCTATAGAAATAGGGTGAGAGGAATATGAAAAAAAGCGATATACTGACACCGGTCGGAATTGGACTCGGTGCTACGATGATTTTGCTTGGTATTTATTTTAATGATGGGTTCGGCGGGGTCACATCATTTATCCAAGTAAGTTCCATGATCGTCGTGATTGGTGGTTTATTAGGTGCATTATTTATTAACTTTAACCTAGACGAAATGAAGCTAAGTATTAGAGTGTTTCGCGAATCGTTTCGTGATGATGATTATAATTTAAGAGATCTTATACAGTTATTCATATCATTGTCGGAAAAGGCGCGACGTGAAGGGTTACTAGCATTAGAGAGCGAAGTTGAAGAATTAGATGATGAATTTATTAAAAAAGGCATTTATTTAGCAATTGACGGTATCGAACCAGAAGTTATTAACGATATTATGAATGCTGAAATTGCTGCAACTGAAGAACGACATGGAAAAGGACGTTCAATCGTTGAAAAAGCTGGTGAATATGCGCCGGCTTGGGGAATGATTGGTACATTAATTGGTTTAATCCTTATGTTAAATAAATTAGATAATCCAGGAACACTTGGACCGAGTATGGCTGTAGCCTTGTTAACAACCTTTTATGGTATGGTCCTTGCAAATCTTGTCTTTATACCGATTGCAGGTAAACTTGTTTCACGTACGGAAGAAGAAATTTTCATGAAACAAGTTGTTGTAGAGGGAGTTATCGGCGTACAATCAGGTCAGAATCCGAAAATTTTAGAAGAGAAATTGAGTGCATTTTTACCAGCTGAAGATCTGAATGATAAGAATGAGGAGGAAGACCAAGAAGAGGAGTTGTAATATGAAGCCGAAAAAGAAAAAGCAACCGAAAAGTAGCGCCCCGCTTTGGATGGTTACATATTCAGATATGATGACACTCATATTGGTATTCTTTATCTTATTGTTCTCAATGTCTCAAATTGATGCGACCAAGTTTAACGCTGTTGCGGAATCTTATCGACAAAATGTCATTTTTGATTTTCTCCCTTCTCAAGTAGAAGCAGACAACCCGACTGATTTTGAAGAGAAAAGCGAGACAGATGGGGAGAATGACTCTGAGGACGAATCTGCAACAGAAAATCAAACGGAACAAGCGATAACAGCTGAAGAAGACCAGGAGAATTTACAAGAATTATATGAAGAAATTCAAGCATACTTAGATGAAAACGAATTGAACGATATGATTACAGCCAATCAAACAGACCAAGGTGTTGTCTTAGTGTTACAGGAACGTGTCTTATTCGAAACGGGACAAGCTGAATTGATTGAAGATTTTCAGCCGTTTCTCGACCAGTTGGCGTTGTTACTAAGCAACATGCCGAACAATGTTGAAGTAGAGGGACACACGGATGATCGACCAATTAATACGTATCGTTATCCGTCTAACTGGGAGCTTTCCACAGCTCGTGCCAGTAGTGTGATTCGATATTTTATTAATAGTCAGGATCTAGACCCAACGCGTTTTGAAGCAACAGGATATGCTGAATATAGACCAGTATCAGACAATGATTCAGAAGAAAATCTTCAACGAAACCGTCGTGTTGAAATCATTATACTCGAATTAGATCAAAGCTCATCTTAACGATTGAAAGCCTGATGAATGACTTGTCTGTCATTTATCAGGCTTTTTTCATTACATCATATAATTTGAATTATTTGTTACGGTCTGAAGTAACTTTTGAACAAGTATTTCATTTTTTTCAGTTATTTCATCTTTACGTGGAATGGGTTTGTATAATCCGTCTGGATCATGCCACGTTTCAGGCAACGTGACTGGACTGTCTTGTCGCCAGCGGTCGATCCACTCTTTAGGTAATGCTCCTGAGAAAGCTTGTCCTGTATTGGCCACACTCCATAATTGTGACCAAGCACGAGGTACAACCCGCCATATATCATAGCCGCCACCACCTAACGCAATCCATTTTCCGTTGCAATGCGTGTTCGCAATGGATTGTGCTAGTTTTGGGATTTCCTCATAGATTTTCATCGTACAAGCAAGATGTGATAATGGGTCAAGCACATGGGCATCAGCCCCATTTTGCGTCACAATAATGTCTGGTTGGAAGTAATTTGCGACGTGGGTTAATGTTTGATGATACACGTCTAAAAAAGATTCATCCTCAGTAAAGGCGTCGATTGGAACATTGAAAGACGTTCCATACCCATCATTATGTCCGCGTTCGTTTATATTACCTGTACCAGGAAATAAATAACGACCTGTTTCATGAATCGATAATGTACACACGTTAGGATCGTCATAAAACATCCATTGGACTCCATCACCATGGTGTGCATCTGTGTCGACATACAACACTTTATAGTCATAATGTTCACGGATGTATTGAATGGCTATTGCTGCATCATTATAGATGCAAAATCCTGAAGCTTTTCTTCTAAAACCGTGATGCAACCCGCCCCCAAGATTAACGACCGTGTCATATTGATCGTTCAAGACGTAATCGACTGCTGTTAGCGTGCCACCTACCAATTGACTTGCTGCATGGTGCATGTCAGCAAAAATAGGCGTATCTTCAGTTCCTATGCCATACTCAAATGTTTCTTCTTCTTTAAGTTGACCTTGACTGGCACGTTTTACAGCATCGATATATTTCGGATCATGGACTAAAGCGATTTCATGATCATTTGCAATACGGGGTGTAATGATTTGTTCTGGTTGTATCGCTTGCATTTCTTGTAATAAGTCGTAGGTAAGTTTAACGCGTTGTTGGTCAAATGGGTGACCGTCACCAAAATTATAGTTTTGAAATGTATCTGAGTAAATGAAGCCAGTGCGTTTTGCTGTCATTTTGATAGCCCCGGTATATTAGGCCAAATCACTTCATAGCCATGTTGTTTTAATTGATCAATGAGTGGCATAGGATTCATCGTTTGAATACGTAACACAATAATTTTCTCAGTATAACTATCTTGGTAAGGATACACATACACTGATGAAATGTTCGTGTTACGATCGCTAACAATTTTGGTGACGTCCGGTAATACACCGACTTTATTAGGGACTTTAACTTCAATTTGTGAACTTTGTTCATGTATGCCTGTCAATTGTATGAGTCGATATAATAAATCCTTTTCAGTTACGATACCAACGATTTGATTTCCTTTTGTTACAGGGACACATGCAATTTCATGATCATAAAATATGGATGCGATATCTTCAATAAAATCTAAGGGATGGACGGTGATAACAGGGGACGTCATAATAGATGAAACATCATGTTTTAATATATCTTTGTTTTGGTCATTTTCTAAAATAGATGGCGTTGCGTCTCTTATGTCACGATCTGATAAAATACCAACAACTTGTTGATCATCATCGATGACAGGGATGTGACGGATTTTATGTTCGTTTAATAATACTAGCGCTTCTTCAATTAAATCGTTTGGGCTTAGTGTGACAATCGGTTTTGACATCATTTCTTCTACTAACATCGTATCACCTCTCTATTAGATCCAGGGATCTTGATTCCCCATAAATCGTAACGAATCAAATGTTTCAATCGATTCGTTTGGAACATTGGCGCCAATTCTTACGAGTAAACAGTTGGCTGGGTGAGACATAATTTCTGGGTCGTCTGTCGACATAGGTGATAAGCCTCCATGTCCCATCATGCGTTCCATGATCTTTCGGTACTGCCAAATATTTAGTCTAGTCGAATCCATATCCCAATGCCAATAATATTCAGTTGTAATGACAATGTAGTTCTCCATTTGTGAGTCTAGCATTGAAACTTCTAAGATAGTTGAGCCGATACCTAACCCACGGTAATCATGAGATACTTCGATAGCTCCTAGTTCGAGTAAATCATCCATCTTAATAGCGGACCAACGTTCTAATGGATCAGGGTGAAGAAACGTTGCATAGCCAACAATTTTGTCTTCGTCTCTTGCAATAATGACACGGCCTTCTTCAAAGTCCGCAATCGATTTAACGGCTTCAAATTGCTTGTGAGGTGGGCGAAAAGCCGTTAAGTGATCATCGAAATAATAATCAGCTAAAAAAGTCGATGATAACGGTCCTTCAACAATAATCGTTTGATCATTTTGCTGGATCGTTTGTTGATAATATGTTTTTGGATGTTTCAAAGCGACACCACCTAAATCGAATTGTAACTTTATTATAACATGTTGTGACGTAATTCCTATAGAAAAAATGCCACTGAAAACAGTGGCATTAAGGAAATAAAATATTAATTAATTGGTTGAGTTTGAATCGTTGTTAGAGCTTCCATCATCAGTTGAGCTTGATCCGTCATCCGTCGAATTAGAATCATCGTTTGATCCACCATCAGTTGATCCAGAATCACTTCCAGATGATCCATCAGTTCCATCGCCAGATGAGTTAGACCCATCATCTGGCGAATTTGATCCGTCATCTGAAGAACCAGACCCATCGTTGTTAGAACCGTCGCCCGATGAATTAGAATCATCATCAGATGAGCCAGAATCGTCGTTAGACGATCCATCATCTGTTGATCCATCACCAGATGAGTTAGAGTCATCCCCCGTTGACCCATCACCATCACCATCTTCATTGGAATCAGAGTTGTCTGAGGAATCGTTTTCCGACCCATCATTACCTTCAGAGTCTTCTTCCTCTTCCTCAATCGTACCGTAAACGACTGATTCAGATGGTTCAGATTCATGCCCGTATAAGCTAACGGCGATAACAGCATAAACAGAATCATTTGATGGTAAAGCAAATTCCGTTTCTGTCGTACTACCGACTGTTGTAAATGAACTGTCTTGATCAGCTGCGCGTAAGATGCGATAACCTACGACTTGACCACTAGCACCTGACCAACTTAACGTGTCACCGTTAAGTGTAACGTTTGCTGGTGCGTTAGGCGTACCTTCGTCACTCAGTTCATCTTCAACGGATATTAAATCTGGAATGTTATCGCCATCTATGATGTCGTTCATATCGACTGGGTTAGACCAGCCAGAACCAGCACGGTAAGTCGTACCCCAACCGAGTTCATCAATAAAGTCGTTTTCCATAGTGAATCCTTCACCGGTAAATTCTTCTGGTGTTGCATCGACAGCTGGATAACGGTCGCCATCGATTTCAGCATAACGACTTTCTGTGAAGATATCAGCATCACTAGACGATGGTGCATGATCAATATTAAACAAGTCAGTTTTAACGAGCCCAAGTTCAGAACACATCTCGTTCGAGACATCTCCTGTTAAGCCACAGAAACTACGAGATACAATGCCGCCAGGGCTCGAGAACCGTTCCCCAGGTGCTACAAGTTCTGGATCAACTTGTTCGGCTGCGTTAACGAGTTGTGACCAAAACTCTAAGTTACGTTGACTGTAACTTAAGGAACAAGATGGGCAATTATTGAGATTTAATTGTGATCGATTCACAACGTCATCATGGTTATAATAACCAAGCCAAGTCCCCATCGTAACGTTCGGGTTCGTTCCAACAAACCAGGCATCTTCAAAGTCACCGGATGTACCTGTTTTGCCTGACCAATCAACACCAGGGCTATTTAGTGCACTATTTAGATACGTCGCTGTACCACCGTTGATGACATCACGCATCATATCGATTGTTAAATACGCTGTTTGTGGTGAGAATACGTCTTCAGTTGTTGATTCGTGCTCATATATGACATTACCTTCTCGGTCTTCAATCGTTTCAATCATATAAGGTTCAATATTTTGACCTTGATTGGCGAATGTTGAAAAGGCACTAACATTTTCTTCAACAGTTAAATAGGGTGATCCGCCTAATACGTTAGCTGGAACGTTTGAACCACCGTCGATCCCCATTTTTTCTAAAAAGCGTACAGGATTTCCGTCTTGTTGAATAATGTCAATCATTAAACGAGATGCTGGGATGTTGTCCGAGTCAGCAAGTGCAGATCGCGCATCAACAAGTCCTTTCTCTTGCCCTGTAATATAGTTAGATGGTGACCAAACGCCACTTGAACTGTAATGTTCGAACCTAACATCGAGTAATGGTGACCCTGGCTGAATAATGCCTAGTTCCATGCCAACAGAATAACCAAAGAGAGGTTTCATCGTACTACCAGGTGGACGTTTGTTATAAGTTGCATGGTTCACTTGACGACGATCAAAATCACGGCCACCGACAAAGCTGATGATCGCACCAGTGTTATTGTCCATCATCAAGGCACCAGCTTCAACTGGTATTTCTTGTGTTGTCACCTCACCTGTCTCAGGGTTTTCGACACGGGCTGAGATTGTTGGACCATAGTATTGATATTCGTTTTTAACACGCTGCATTTCATCATAAATGTCCTTGTTAATGGTTGTATGAATTTTGAGGCCGCTATGGCGCAATTCATTTAAAGCTAAATCTTGATAATGTTGTTGCGTCGCGTCAACATTACGGTATTCTTCTAGCTCGCCTTGTTCTTCAGCTAATTGTTCAGCGATAATATCACGCGCACGCATTTGAACTTCATCTGCAATGTACGGATAATCATCACGTATAGATTCTTTTTTCGTCGTAAGATTCGCTACGATATCATAGTTTAACGCATCTTCATATTGTTGCTCCGTAATCGTCCCTGCATCTTCCATGCGTTCTAGCACTGATTCCATACGATCTAACCCTGGTTCAAGTTGCTCCTCAGGCTTAATAGAACCGCCGACAGCATACGGCGTATATGTGTAAGGGTTTTGTGGTAAACCAGCTATATATGCAGATTGAGCTATGTTTAATTCGCTAGCATCAACATCAAAAATTCCTTGTGCAGCGGCTTGTATGCCCGCAATATTGCGTCCAGATGAGTCACGACCAAATGGTACGACATTTAAATAGGCCTCAAGTATATCTTCTTTTTCCATAAATTCTTCTAAACGTAGTGAAATAAAGATTTCTTCTGCTTTACGCTCAAAAGAGACTTCATTTGATAGAATTTGGTTTTTAACGAGCTGTTGAGTAAGCGTACTACCACCCGTCTGTGTTGGCGTACCTGCAAACTGTTGGTACAAGGCACGCATAATCGCTTTCGGTACGATTCCCTCATGTTCATAGAAGTTAGCATCTTCTGTTGAAATAACAGCATCGATAAAGTTCTCAGACACCTGGTCTGTTGTGATTTCTTCACGGTGAATATTACCGCGAATTTCTCCTAAATATTGTTCGTTCGCAAAATAAACTTCGGACGTTTCTGCATAACTATTAATCATTTGTTGCATTTCACTTGCTTCACTTACATCAACATCTTCAACGAGAGAAGCAAAGTAGCCAAAACCTAAACCGCCTACAAAAAAAGCGGTAGCAATACCGATGATAAGGAAAAATAAAAGCACGTTCCACGCGATATCGAGTGATACGCGCGTGACTTTTGGAAATTTACCTGTTTGAAAAAACGCTAGAAATTTATTGTTGGGTTCTTGATTACTCATAGCCGGACCTCCTAAATATCGACTATATTATAGCATATCTTTTAATTCAGTCATATCATCAATTAGGCGGATTCAGTTGCATTATTTAAAAGAGTATGCTAAAAATATAGTGATAAAAATAATAAATACGAGCGTTGAGTAGTTGCAGTAGGGTCATATGTCGTGTTGAAGAGAGCTGATGGGTGGTGCGAATCAGTACACAGTATGGACTGAATTACGGCTAGGAGCTTTTCTCAAGAGTTGAGAACGGTTGATCCCGTTAGCGAATGAAGTGGTGACTTGTATGTGGTCACAAGTAGGGTGGTAACGCGAGCCTCTCGTCCCTAAGTGGATGAGGGGCTTTTTTATATTTTTTGAAGGAGGATTATGATGAACATACTAGAAGACTTACGAGCAAGAGATTTAGTTAACCAAATGACGGATGAAGCGGGGTTAGAAAAGCATTTAACTGAGGATCGCGTATCATTATATTGTGGTTTCGACCCGACAGCAGACAGTTTACACATTGGTCATTTATTGCCGATATTAATGCTTAAACGATTTCAAGAAGCGGGTCACCGCCCGATTGCATTAGTTGGTGGAGGTACTGGGTTAATTGGTGATCCAAGCGGTCGCAATGAAGAACGTCAATTAAATGAAGAATCCGTTGTGCAACAATGGGTGAAAAATATCGAAAATCAACTATCTCGGTTCATCGATTTTTCAGATGAACAAACAGGCGCTAAAGTCGTGAATAACTATGATTGGTTATCACAAATGTCTGTTATTGATTTACTTCGTGATGTCGGTAAACATTTTAGTGTGAATTACATGTTAGCGAAGGATTCGGTTGAATCTCGTATAGAAAACGGCATTTCTTATACGGAATTTACTTACATGTTACTACAATCACTCGATTTCCAGCGATTAAATCAACGCGAAAATGTGACGCTTCAAATTGGTGGTAGCGATCAATGGGGGAATATTACAGCCGGACTAGAATTTATTCGCCGAACGAGTGAAGAGGGAGAAGACGTTGAAGCATACGGTTTAACAGTACCTCTTATTACGAAAGCCGATGGGTCTAAGTTTGGTAAAACAGCAGGTGGCGCTATATGGCTTGATGAGTCGAAAACGAGTCCGTATGAGTTTTACCAATTTTGGATTAATACAGATGACCGTGATGTCGTTAAATTCTTGAAGTCATTTACATTTTTATCGTTGGACGATATTCATGCATTGGCAAAAGAAGTTGAAGAAAGACCTGAACAAAGGATTGCCCAGCGACGGTTAGCGGAAGAAATGACGCGAATGGTTCATGGAGAAGATGCTTTAAATCAAGCTCAGCGCATTACAGAAGCGTTGTTTGGTGGCGACATTAAGAACTTAACGAAAGAAGAAGTTGAAGTTGGGTTTAAAGACGTGCCTACGTATCATTTAACTGAAGGGGAAAAAGGCTTAATTGACTTACTTGTAGAAGCGGGTATTTCATCATCAAAACGACAAGCGCGTGAAGATATTCAAAACGGTGCTGTTTATATTAATGACGAACGCGAGCAAGATTTGCAATACGTTGTGAATCATGAGGACCGAATCGACAATGCTTTCACGGTCATTCGCCGCGGTAAAAAGAAATATTTCTTAATCCGTCATGACGCATAAAATATAAAAAGTAGAGCGCTCAATGATAGAGCTGCTCTACTCTTTGTTTATTCACCAATAATGGTTTCGATGTCGTCCATAATTTGTCCAGCTTCTTCCCAATTACCATTGGATAAGGCGTTACGGTACTCCTCGAACAGATCTGATACTTCATCTAACGTTTCTTGTGCTTCTACACTAGGGGCATCAGATGTGTCGTTGCTAGGATCTTCACTGTCGGATTCATCGTCAGTTCCAGCATCGGGAATATCATCGTTCGATAAAGCAAGAACTTTCTCTAACGCTTCGTCAAAGGTTGCTTCCATCACAATTTCCTCTTCGTACGCAACAATCACCTGTTTCACTTCAGGAAGTGATGTTTCATTAGATGATTCAATGTATACAGGTTCTACATATAAAACGGTATCTTCAATAGGAATCGTGAGTAAATTACCACGAATGACACGTGAGCCACCTTGTGACCATAAATTCAGCTCTTGCGAAATCTCACTATGTTGGTTAATTCGATTTTCAATTTGTTGTGGTCCGTAAACGTTACGTTGTTTAGGGAATTCATAAACTACTAATTCACCGTAGTTGTCACCGTCATTTCGCGCTCCCATCCAAGCAACCATGTTTTGACGGTTACGTGGTGTGTAAGGTGACATGAGCATGAATTCTTCATAATCATTTTCCGGAAGTCCCATCGTAATGTAATACGGTTCCATCGTAATGTCTTGATCGAAATAACGCTCTGTTGTAAACTCCCAACGATCTTCGCGGTTATAGAAAATTTCTAGATTACCCATGTGATATGTCCCATAGATGTCTGATTGAATCGTAAATAGATCTACTGGATATCTGAAGTGTTTTCGTACGTCTTCAGGAATATCTTGTGTAAATAAGTCTGGGAACATGTTTGCATACGTTTGGACAAGCGGGTCTTCATCATCTACCATGAAGAAATCAACTTCACCAGTGTAAGCGTCGACCATCACTTTGACGGAGTTACGAATGTAATTATCTTCACCGTTATGTGATTCTGAATAAGGGTATTGGCCTGATTTAACATAGGCATCAATCATCCATGCTAAAGAACCATCATCACGCACAAAAATATACGGGTCTTGATCATAGTCTAAAAACGGAGCAATTCGTTCGACACGATCACGAATATTACGAGTCGCAAGCAATTGACTGTCATCCGTCAGTTGATCAGATGTAAACATTCTTAAGGAACCTTCACTGATCGAAAACAATAAACGGTTGATGCCACTCAATGAGATACCTGTTTCAGCATCGAAACGTGTTGACTGGTTACTGTCTCCCATTGGATAGTCGAATTCGTCAACTTTCGTATCGACGATGACATTTTGAGATTGTTCTTCGCCGAAGTATATTTGCGGTTTTGTAATGTCAAGTTCGCCTTCTGGTGGTATGTCTTGTACTAAGTATTCTGGCTGACCTTGATCAGTGATTTCGTTCACTAGACTCATCGTGACGCCATAACCATGTGTATAACGAAGCTTTTCGTTACGCCACGTTCTCGCTTGGTCTGGGAGGTCCGATGTATTTAGTTCCCTTGTTCCGATGAAAACTTGTTCGTATTCATCGTTTATTGTATATCGGTCTATATCGACGTCATTAAATTCGTAGTAGTTACGGAATGTTTGTAATTGATTGTAAACATCTAGTATAGGCCTTGAATCATTAATGCGAACATTGTTAAGCGTGGCTTGATTTCGTTCAAGCATATCTTCGCTTAAACTTTGTGCCCCTGGATGTTCTTTCACAGTCATATCATTTAAATCATAGGCATCTAACGTGTAATTTAAGTTATGTTCTAAATATTGTTTTTCTTGGTTGAACTCATTAGGTGATACGACATAACTTTGAACGGCTGCTGAAACGAGTTGTCCAGCTAATGCAACCGTGATATATAAGGCAATCGGAATCGCCATCCACGTTAAATTACCTTTGACAAGTGCAACGATTAAAATAATAACACCGATAACCGCGATACCTGCTAATATATACGATTTCGGAATATTAATCATATCATCCGTGTAACTTAACCCATAGACAACACTGTCTTGGAACCAATTCACTTGATTGGTGAGCAATGTTTTATAAGGTTCTAATAAATGATTTAACGCAATAAAAAAGCCGATTAACGCGATGCTAATTCCTAAATGCCACTGTGCAACTCGGCTGTCACGATACATATTAAACACAGAATAGGCTAACCCGACTAAAACGGTCATAAACACGGTTAACCCGAGTAACAAATTGATCACTAATTCAAAGATCGGTAATAAATAGATATAAAATGATATATCTAGATTGAAATACGGATCTGTTTCACCAAATGTCTCGTAATTCAGGACTTTTAATGCAGGTTCCCAACCGATACTTTGAACCATCGTTGTACCAATCACACCAAAAATAATAGCAACACTTAAAATAATTAGGTTGGCTGACTTTTTATTAACTAAAATGGGTGGGATCGTACTTGGCTTTAAAAATGTCATGTAAGCACGATGAATCCAAAATAATGTCACATAAGCAACGATGAAGTAAAGGATGAACCCAGCGATTCCTAATCCTAGTCGGGTCATGAAGATCGTTGTAAAGACTTGCTGATACCCGACAGAATCCATCCATATGTAATCAATAAACCAATTAAAACTTAGCAAACCGATGATGATCAGTGGTATGAGTATAAAACCTAACCATTTAAGCGGTTTCACCCATTTTCGTTTTGGCTTGCTCGATTGGTTTGGGTGTTCAAACACATTATCTTCGCTCATTAAATCTCTCCTCAATACATAGTTCCTCTATATTATACCAAAATATAGTTGGTGATTATAGTTTTCATTTTAAACTTTGTTTGTCATAAGATAGTGTACGAAATTTGAAAATTAAAATAAATCATTTTCATTATCTCTAACTAAGTAGTACAATTTAATAAATAAAAAAACAGCTAGGAGAATAGCCTATGGTTCTACTTCGTGACTTAATAACATCTTTACAGCAGCCAATTATAAAAGGGGTAATTGATCATATAACGATTCTTAATATAGTCGATCATTCCAAACAGGTTAATACGGGTTCTTTGTTCGTTGCGCTATCAGGACATATGGTTGACGGTCATGATTATATTGATCACGCAGTGACAAATGGGGCAACAGCAGTGATTGGTGAGAAAGATATTGATGGTTTAGATGTACCTTATATTAAAGTGGAAGATGCTAGAAAAGCCTTAGTTACAATAGCGAAAACGTATTACCAATGTCCTTTTGATCATAAAACAATCATAGGTGTTACAGGAACAAATGGGAAAACGACGACGAGTCATATGATTAGTCATTTGCTCCAAGCCGGTGGGTCTTCAGTTAGTTTGATTAGCACAACACTTTGTAAAATAAATGATGTTACATTTTCCCAACCACAAACAACACCAGGTGTGCTTGACTTGTACCGCTACGCTTACGAAAGTCATGATGATGTGATGGTCATTGAAGTATCGTCTCACGGGTTAGATCAACAACGGGTTGCTGGGATCACATTTGATCTCGCTGTATTCACCAATTTAAGCCACGAACATTTAGATTATCATCGAGATATGGGCGCTTATTTTAAAACGAAGGTTAAATTGTTTGAACAATTACACGAAAACGGAAAAGCAATCATTAACATAGATGATTCATGGGGAAAACGTATGGTTAATGAATTATCTACCAAACATCATGACATCATAACTGTCGGGCAATCTGATAATGCCGATATGTCGTTCAATGTGCTAAACTACCAACACCATCATGACGTCATGTGTCATGTGAAAGGCGAGAGCTTTCATCTGCCATCACCTGTCTTAGGGGTGTACAATTTGTATAATTTAGTGTTATCGATTGCTGTATATCATGAGCTCGGAAAAAATAAGAATGACTTAGCTGAACACTTAAAATCTTACCCAGGCGTTCCAGGACGTTTTGAACAATTTCAAATGAAAAACGGAGTCCATGTTGTCGTCGATTATGCTCATACGCCAAAAGCCATACAAGAAGTGCTATCGACAGCACGTGAAATGACGGATCATCAACTCGTTCATATTATAGGTTTCAAAGCAAGTCGAGATAAACATAAACGCGATGATATGATTAATGAATCTTTAAACTATAGCGATGACGTTTACTTAACGATTGGTGATTTAGATCATGTATCACAAGAAGATATGGTTCATGAGTTGAACCTATTGAAGGATAAGTGGGACAGCAATCATATTTCAGTAGAAGATTCACGTTTAAACATTATCGACAAAACAATTAGAAGAGCAAAACCTGGCGATTGGATTGTCATAACTGGTCAAGGTCATAAAACGTATGAGAATGACAATGAATGGGGAACAACTACCGATCAAGAAACGGTACAATATGTGGACAAACTGTTAGAGGTTAAATTAGCTAATGAATAATTATAAAAAAGCCACCGTACACTGTTTGAACAGCGTACGGTGGCTTCTTGCAATAAATCTGCAAAGGCAGATTTATTAACGTGAGTACCACTCAACGATAAGCGCTTCATTAATTTCTGAAGAAAGCTCAGAACGTTCAGGGTAGCGGTTGAAAGTAGCTTCTTTCTTGTCCGCATCCGTTGTCACGTATTCAGGAATGAAGTTTGTTACTTCTAATGCTTCGTTAATTACGTCCATGTTTTGTGATTTCTCACGGACAGCAATAACTGAACCTGGTTGTACACGGTAAGATGGGATGTCTACGCGACCACCATCTAATGTGATGTGACCGTGCGTTACAAGTTGACGAGCTTGCGCGCGTGTGCGAGCAAAACCAGCGCGATAAACGAGGTTGTCTAGACGAGATTCAAGAATTTGCATGAAGTTCTCACCATGAACACCGCGCATTTTCGCTGCATCGTCAAAAATACGACGGAATTGACGTTCAGTTAATCCGTACATGTAACGAAGTTTTTGTTTTTCCTGTAATTGTAGTCCATATTCCGTAAGTTTTTTACGTTGAGTTGGACCATGTTGACCTGGCGCATATGGGCGTTTCTCTAATTCTTTACCAGTACCTGTTAGAGAGATGCCATAGCGACGTGATTTCTTCCATAGAGAGCCTGTGAATCGTGCCACGAGCGTCTCCTCCTTTTTTATTTTATTTTGCATAAAATAAAAACAGTGCGTTTCCTGATCTATGCGCATTTTGCTTTCATGTACCTTCGCTCCAGCAGCAGAGAGTTACGCGATACACCTCATTACAAGAGGTACAAAATGCAGACCACAGTCATTCCACCGAGGCTGCCTTTTATTTTACACAAACGATATTATAGGATGTATTGCACATAAAGTCAAGGCATATTCTGAATTTGTTTTATAAGTGTTTTTTAAGTGTTTCTACAAATTGTTCTAAATAATGACGATCTGTTTCGTCAAAACGTTCTTTAACAGGCGCATCGATATCTAGGACGCCAAAGATTTCTTCGTTTTGAATGATAGGGACAACGATTTCGGACTGGCTTTGCGCATCACAAGCAATATGGCCAGGGAATTGGTGAACGTCTGGAACTAATTGTGTCGCACGTTTTTCAGTTGCTGTACCACATACGCCTTTACCGTTAGGGATTTTCACACAAGCAGGTAAGCCTTGGAACGGTCCGAGGACGAGTTCACCATTGTCCATTGTGTAAAACCCGACCCAATTTACTTGGTCTAAAAACTGGTTAAGTAGAGCACTAGCGTTGGCTAGGTTGGCAACGACACTGTCTTCACCTTCTAACAAACTGTCTAGCTGTTTCAATAATTGTTCATAACTCTCTTGTTTTGACCCTGAATAAGCTTGTACTTCAAACATTAAAAAAACTCCTTTTATGATGAAAAAATTGTTGTTACGAATTAACAGGATTATGACTTTGATTGTCGAATATTAACTATATGGCCTAGGCTTTGTTAAAGTCCGTTGTTTATATTGTGATCCGCTGCCGGTGGACGCTTTCCGACGACCCGGATAGTCTAGTGTCGACGTTGGCCATAGGATGTGGCCGCTTTTAGTCGACCAAGAGTCGCCACCTTCGCTCCTCACAATTCAACAACTAAGCGCTATTATGATTTTAAAATTAACAATAAAACTTTAACAGAGCCATGACCCAAAAGCATCGCCGTCAAAGTTGAGGTGAATATATAATGACAGAACAATCAAGTCGAAATAAAATTATGGAAGCAGCCATTGAACTCTTTTATTATAATGGCTTTAAAGGGACATCTATTCGTGCGATTACTGACCGTGCTGCTGTTAATGTATCATTAATCAGTTATTATTTTAAAAATAAGCAAGGTTTATTGGAACAAGCAACCGTCGAGTATTATGAAAGTTATTTAGCATTGCTCGAATCATTAATCGATGATCAGAACCCTTTGCAATCCAAAGAATATATCTTCCATGTAATTGAGGAGATTATACATTATAAGGAGCAGCATTTTCAATTCACTTGTTTTATTCAACGGGAATTGACGATGGATAATATGTTCATTCGTGAGTTGTTTTCGACGTATGTGGCGAAAGAAACATACTATTTAACATTGTTAGTTGAACGATTAACGGATCACTTGAGTTCAAGTAAAATGGATTTAGAGGCGTATTATTTACAATTAAAAAGTCTACTGAATGGTCCATTTGTTTACGGAAATGAGTGGCAAAGGGAATATGAGTGGGATGATAGTCGACACATTTTTATAAACTCATACATTCAATTATTAAAGCAATGGTTCGTCCCGCTATTAAAGAAGGATTAAATATTTAAAATTAAATCAAATAAATTGACATTTTTTTCGCCAAATCGGGTTAAATCGTGATATGATTGGGTATATAAGTATATGGTCGGGAAAGTGTTAGGAGGCTTTCGATGGAATACATAATAGGAATTATCATACTCATTATTGCCTTTATTCTAGTAGGAGTTGTAGCACGCAAAAAAGTTTATAACAAAGTCGACACACTCGAAAAATGGAAAGTTAAACTGATGAACCGTCAAGTAGCAGACGAATTAGCTAAAGTTCGTCACCTTAACTTAACGGGTGAAACAGAAGAGTTGTTTGAATCATGGCGAAACGAATGGGACGACATTAACGACCATGTCTTTACCGAAGTAGAAGAATATTTGTTAGATGCTGAAGAAGCAGCAGAAAAGTATAAATTCGGTAAAGCATCACGTAGCTTGAAAACAGTGGAACAAAAGCTTTCTAATGTTGAAAAAACGATTGATGATATTTTCGATGAAGTTGATCGCCTACTACATTCAGAACAAGACAGTCGTGAAGAAGCTGAAAAATTACAACCCTTGATTTCCGAAGTACGTAAAAAAGTATTGCAAAATGGTTATCAATTAGGGAAAGCAGAAGTAGTTTTTGAAGTGGAACTTGACGAATTACAACAAGAAATGGCGCGTTATGAAGAGTTGACAGGTGATGGCAATTATACTGAAGCGTTAGAATTAATACATAATGTGAAGGCGCGCTTAAACGAATTAGATCGTAAAATAGAAGTGTTTCCAGAATGGTATCGTTTATGCAAGCACACATTGCCTGAGGAGCTAGACCAGCTTCAAAATGGTGTCAAAGAAATGAAAGACGGTGGTTACCGTGTCCAACATTTAGGTGTCGAAAAGGAAATTCAAACCCATCATGAGACATTGCTTGCCATAGTTGAGCAATTAAACAAAGGAAAAGACGATGGTGTACAAGACAAAATTGATCAAATAAAATCTCGTATGGTTGAAATTTATGATCATCTAGAGAAAGAAGCCTTTGATAAAAACTTCGTTATGCAACGTGAGGACGTGATAGAGCAAAAGATGACACAAGCACGTGAGGCGTTCGCTGAAACGAAAAATAACGTCATGATTGTAAAAGAAAATTATCATCTTAAAGATGAAAAATATGAAAAACAATATGAATTAGAAAAAACATTGGATCAATTAGATAAGAAAGCGACACGGTTAAAATCAATGATTGAACACGAAGATCAGCCGTTTTCGACTATTCGAGTCGATCTAGAGAGTTGGTTGGCTGATTTTGAAGAATGGGAAAAAGAACACAACACATTTGCTGAGCATCTTTACAATTTACGAAAAGATGAATTAACAGCACGTGAGCATATTGATCATTTAAAACAACGGATTAGCTATGTGAGACAACGTTTGAATAAAAGTAATTTACCAGGCATACCTCAATACATTGTCGATTTAATTGACCAAGCTAAAGCATTAATCGATCGTGCAAATGAGGGGTTAAATGTCCAACCACTTGATATTGACGATGTATCTGAAACACTGCAAGAAGCGGATAAAAACGTCGAACGTGCCGCTGAACAAACAAATTTATTAATTGAACAAGCGCAGTTGGCTGAATACGTCATCCAATATGCGAACCGTTATCGAAGCAGTTATCCTGTGTTGGCAGCGAAAGTAGCAGAAGCAGAAGAACAATTCAGACGTAATGAATATGAATTAGCGTTAGAACAAGTCACAACAGTACTAGAAGAAATTGAACCCGGCGCCGTCCAACGAATTGAAGAGCAACTTAAGATGACTGCATCATAGAAGGAGTGATGTAGCGTGGAACGTATCATTATGATTGTTAGTTCTATTGTATTAGTCGCAACATGGGCGATCGTTATCATGTTGTTTATTTCCGAAAGCCAAACAACTTATATGGCGAAAGATCATAATATTTCCGGGGAAATGTCATTAAGCATGAAGTCAAATGAATCTTTGTGGGTCATGTATGATGAAGCACAGCAAGCTGAAGTGAAAAAACAGATGGCTAAACGTGAATCCACATATGAGGAACTATCAGAACGATTTAATCAAATCACAAATGAATTTGAATCAATTGACGATTCATCATTAGATCCATGGCGAGATTATTTTACAAGTGAAGACGATAATAAAGGAACCGTTTCTATTAGTGAATTACTCAATATCTTTAGCCCTGATGAGGCTGTCTCTGAATCCTAAAGAGACAGCTTTTTCTTTTGTGTAAGTATTAGCTTGAATTGATAAGAATTTGATAAGTGTGATAAGATATTATGATGGAAACGCGGAAGATTAAAGGAGACGGTGTCATGATGATTTATTTAGACAATAGTGCGACAACAAAACCGTACAACGATGTCGTTGAGACGTTTCAGAAGGTGACGACACAGTATTTTGCTAACCCATCATCGATTCATACGTTGGGCGGAGATGTTGAAGCACTTTTGACTAAATCGAAAGAACAAGTTGCTTCGTTATTACAGGTGAAACCACATGAAGTCGTTTATACGTCTGGCGGTACAGAAAGTAATAACCTAGCGATTAAAGGTGTGGCCTACTATTACCAACAACGTGGGCGTCACATTATTACAACGTCGATCGAGCATCCATCTGTGTTGGAAACGTGTCGCTATTTAGAACAAGAAGGTTTTGACGTCACGTATTTACCTGTCGACAGCCGTGGCAAAATCTCTCTTCATGACTTACATGGGGCGTTACGCGATGATACGATTTTAGTTAGTATCATGCATGTAAATAATGAAACAGGGAGTATCCAGCCGATTGAAGCTGTGGCTAATATGTTAGCTGATTATCCAAAGGTTGTTTTTCATGTCGACCATGTGCAAGGCTTCGGTAAAATAAGCTTGCCATACAACCATAATCACCTCGATTTAATCACTATCTCTGGCCATAAGATTCACGGGTTGAAAGGATCTGGTTGTTTAATTAAGAAAGAGCATGTCGGGTTAACACCGCTTCAGCATGGTGGAGCACAGGAACGTAACGTCAGACCGGGCACAGAAAACGTGGCCAATGCTGTTGCGTTATCGAAAGCGATGCGTCTTGCGAAACAATCAGAACATCGGTATCACGAATTAGAATCATTAAGGCGTACTCTAATAAGTGAGTTATCGGAGTATAAACATGTTCACATTAATTCACCTGATGATGGTGCTTACCATATCGTCAATTTGTCCGTGAAACACTTCAAACCAGAAGTGCTCATCCACGCCCTTAGCGAGGAAGGAATCATTGTATCAACTAAATCGGCTTGTTCATCAAAAGAGAATGATGTGAGCCATGTATTAGTTGCTTGTGGATTAGATGATAATCAAGCAGGTACGGCGATCAGAATTAGTATGTCCATCGATCAAACTGAACAGGAAATCCGATCATGCTTGAATGCCTTTCATCATGTAATTGAAAAATACGAAAAAATAATGGGGTAATTAAGAATGAATTATGATCACATTTTAATTCGCTACGGGGAATTAGCACTAAAAGGAAAAAATCAAAAGTTCTTTATTAGAACGTTGCACGCTAATTTGCAACAAGCATTAAGCGATTATAAAGGTTTGTCTATTAAAGGACAACGCGACCATATGTATATTTTATTGAACGGGGAAGACCCACACCCAATTATTGAACGTTGTCGCGATATTTTCGGTATCCAATCCTTTAGTTTAGCGATGAAAGTTGACCTCGATGAAGAATCGATTAAAGCGTCAACATTAGCAGCTTTACAAAAAGAGGAAGGTCAGACGTTTAAAGTGGTTTGTAAACGTCCAAATAAAGATTTTCCAAAATCATCGCAAGAAGTGAATCGTGTGTTAGGTGGTCATTTGTTACGCCACACGGATGATTGGGAAGTCGATGTCCATCAACCTGACGTTGAAATACGAGTCGAAATTCGTCATGATGCAGCTTATATCACATCTGGAAAAATACAAGGTAAAGGTGGTCTGCCAGTCGGTTCAACCGGTCGATCATTATTATTAATGTCAGGCGGCATTGACAGCCCTGTTGCTGGTTATTTAACGATGAAGCGCGGTGTAAAAATAGAAGCTGTTCATTTTCACTCACCACCGTTCACATCAGATCGAGCAAAACAAAAAGTAGAAGACTTAGCGCAAACATTGACGAAGTTTGGTGGAGACGTAACGGTTCATTATGTTCCGTTTACAGAGTTGCAGCAAAAGATTTTTAAAGAAATTCCAGATTACTACGGCATGACTGTCATGCGTCGAATCATGATGCGTGTCAGTGAGCAAATTGCGCGTGATCGTGATATTTTATCATTGACGACTGGTGAAAGTTTAGGACAAGTCGCGAGTCAAACGATGGAGAGTATGAACACGATTAACGAAGTGACGAACTACCCAATTATTAGGCCACTTGTAGCAATGGATAAAAACGATATTATTGATGTCGCAAAATCGATCGATACGTACGATATTTCCATTCGTCCTTATGAAGATTGTTGTACTATATTTGTTCCAAAACAACCTAAGACGAGGCCACGTCGTGAAAAAGTTAACCAATTTGAAGCGCCGGTTGATTTTACGCCGGAGATAGAAAAAGCGTTAAATGAAGTCGAAACAGTCGTTTATAAAAATCAAACAACACAACAAACCGAAACATTTGATGATTTGTTGTAATGACGTGCCTTCCATCATTTGCATAGTATGAACGGACCCTCGTTATCTCACAATAGGTAACGAGGAGGTGAAAGACATGACTCAAAATAACTCAAACAACTTAGTCGTACCTGGTGTACAAGCAGCACTAGACCAAATGAAGACTGAAATTGCTCAAGAATTTGGTGTTCAACTAGGTCCTGACTCAACATCTCGCTCAAACGGTTCAGTTGGTGGCGAAATTACGAAACGTCTTGTGCAACAAGCTCAACAACAAATGAATCAATAATTAAACATGGTGATACAAATTGAATGGAAAAGAGGTGGTTACATGTTAAGGTGTAACCGCCTCTTTTTTATGTATCACATGTGAAACTAATTTAATAAGAAGGCTCTGTTAAAGTTTAATGTTGATTTTAAATGATATAGCACTGAGTTGTTGAATTGTGAGAAGCGAAGGTGGCGACTCCTGGTCGACTAAAAGCGGTCACGTCCTGTGGCCAACGTCGACACTAGACCATCCGGGTCGTCGGAAAGCGTCCACCGAAAGCAGATCACAATATCAACAACGGACTTTAACAAAGCCAATAAGAAAATTGTTGCGGTCATGGTCATGTTTTCGGTAAAGTATAGGTAACAATCATTTAACGCGTTAAAATAAAGGAGAATGTAACATGGGTAATCTGTGGACAGCTGATACAATTTATACAATGATTGATGAAGGTCATACCGTTGAAGCGATTTATGAAGAAGAAGGTGTCATTGTTGATACGGGTGATTATGATAGTCTGAAATCGCAATATAATGATCGAATCGAACATGAGAACTATACGCCAGGTACGATGTTACCGGGTTTTATTGATAGCCATTTACATATTATTGGCCATGGTGAGCGCTTGCTTCGCTTAGATGTCACATACGAAACGAGTAGGCAAGCTTTACTGAAAGCAGTAGAAGATGCTTCAAAACAACTTGACCCCAATGAATGGCTCATTGCTGAAGGGTTCAATGAAAACAATTGGGATGAACCTGTGGTAATTCACCGTCGTGAGCTTGATGAAATAGCAACTGATAACCCCATTATTTTGACGCGCGTATGTCGACATGCTATGGTGGCGAACTCAAAAGCCATGGCGTTGGCAGGTATTGATCATGATACAGATGAACCTGATGGTGGTGTTATTGAGCGTGATGAACATGGTGATTTAACAGGATTCTTTTTAGACCAAGGACAAGAGTTATTAAAACAAACGATGCCTGAACCTGATCAAGCGTATTTAGAAAAAGCGATTACTAAATCAATTGACGATTTATTATCTAATGGCATTGTGAGTGGGCATAGTGAAGATTTAAGTTATTACGGTGGGTATCAAAAAACAGCTGATGCCTTTAGATACACAGTAGGGCGTGATCAACGTTTTCGTGCTCACTTACTCGTTCATCATGAGGTGGTTGATGATTATATCAATGAGCAAGGCGTTCACGGTGTGCAAGATGATTGGCTCGAATTTGGGGCTATGAAATTGTTTGCAGATGGTGCACTTGGCGGACGAACGGCGCTGTTGTCGCAACCTTATGCCGATGACCCAAGCACGCATGGTGTTGCGATTCATACGAATGATGAATTAGAATCACTTGTTAAAAAAGCTAGAAGTTATGACATGACTGTCGCGATTCATGCGATTGGCGATTTAGCCGCAGAAAATGTATTAAATGTACTCGAAAAACACCCGCCTAAACGAGGGGCTAAGGATCGTTTGATTCATGGGCAAATTATGCGATACGATTTAATCAAACGAATGCAGGTTATGCCTATCAGTATTGATATTCAACCAACCTTTGTTTCGTCTGATTTCCCTTGGGCGAATGATCGAGTCAGTGCTGATTTAATTAAGACGTCCTACCCTTGGCGCTCTTATCTTGAAGCGGGCATTCTATGTGGCGGTAGTTCCGATGCGCCGATTGAAGAAGTTAACCCTCTAAATGGTATAGCAGCTGCTATTGACCGACGTTCGCAATTTGATGGACAAACGTATCAAACAGAACAATGCTTATCGGTGTATGATGCAGTGAAATTGTACACACATTATCCAGCTCAAATTGTCGGCAAAGGAGAACGTCAAGGCATCATACAATCTGAAGCGGTAGCTGATTTCGTTGTTTTAAGTGATGATATCTTACAATGTTCAGCTGAGGCAATCCGAAGCGTGAATGTGACCCATACGATTGTCGGTGGCCGAGTTGTTTACAGAAAATAATTACACAAACGGTTTTAGTTTAGTATGTTTGTTTTTGATAACGAAGTCCATTGATACGTTTTGGGAACAAGTGCAAAGTAATAAAGCTTATAGTTATAGACTAGACCTTAGACTAGTCGTAACCAATAGTGGGGTGCCAAGGTTACACAGTGGAACGGTTTTAGAAGCTTTTTCTCAGTCGGAAAACGCGGTTTTGAATTAATTGGCTGCCTTTCATGTGGCTTGATAGCTATTAAAGTACATTAGATGACGATGAAGTGGTGGATTTTCACCGGTATATTCTACGGAAATTGGAATCGGGTTTATGATTTGCATACCCGAGTACAGAACTCACCACTAGAAGCTTCAAGTCTAAATAATAAGGAATTGAAACAAATCGATATAACCTACAGGTGAAGAAACAAGGAAGCGTTGGGGTTCTATAAAAAATGGAAGGTGAAACACACACCGCAGCGCCAAAAAGTCCAGGTCAACACATCCGACCACCTATAGATGTGAAGCATAGTTCAATTAGCTTATACCAAAAGCATTTTCTCTCGATATGATAGCTATAATGAGCCTTCAATAAGTACTCTGCTTTAATGGTAAGCCTCGGTAAGAACTAACCAATAGAGAAGAGTTAACAAGCGAAGTGAGATAGCTCAAAACCGTACAAAATAGAGAGTTGAATCAGTTGTTGATTAATTCATTTCAGAATAAGTTGACACTAGCAAATGAAGGAGAAAATTGAAAATCAATTATTGCATTTTATACTCACCTATTATTGTGATGAAATAGAATGTGACTTTTATTAAGTGGTGTATTTAATAGTAAAATTTGTCATGTTATAATGATAACAAAGAGATACCATGTGTGGAACGATTTAAAAATAATTTCGGGAGAGTAGGTAATGCTGATTGTTGCTTTTATATTATCACTCATTATGTTCTCTTTTCTTTTTCATCTTAGAAGAAAGACTAGAAAAAAAGTGTTTCGAAACATGGCAGTTTCATATATGTTATTGTTTGGTTCATTATGTATTGGGGTTGGCACCTATCTCATTTATAATTTCAATTTTCTCTCAATTACTAATAATATTTCACAAGATTATTCAATTGAAATCCCTGGAATTAAAAGAAACAATTTAATCAAAAAAAATAATATAGCACACCAATTTAAAGCACCTGTAATACGACAATACCCAGAACTGCCCAGAGGTTGTGAAGTCACATCAATAGCAATGCTCTTGCAATATCACGACATAGATGTCAATAAAATGGAAGTTGCTGAAAAAGTAAAAAAAAGTGAGACACCATATCATAACAAGAATGGAGTTATTCATTTTGGTGACCCCAATGTTGGTTTTGTTGGTGATATGTATAACATTGAGAATCCAGGATATGGTGTTTATCATAAGCCACTATTTGACCTAACAAAAAAATATGTAGGTGAAAAAGCTATCGATATATCGGGTCAATCCTTTGAAAATGTAATAAAGTTAGTTGCTAAAGGGAAACCAGTTGTTGTCATAACTAATCTTACTTATAATGTTTTGCCTAATGATAGCTTTACTACGTGGGAAACCCCAAATGGTACTATTGATATCACGAAAAAGTTACATGCAGTTTTGGTAACAGGGTTCGATTCTCAAAGTGTTTATTTCAATGATCCATACGATGGAAGACAAAAAAAAGCACCTAAACAAGAATTTGTTGCTGCTTGGGAGCAATTGGGTAGTCAAGCTATATCAATTAAATAGGATTTTTATTTAATTTTAAAGTTATTCCTAAGGGTTCTAAAGTTTTTGAACTTACAATTTTTAAGTTAAATGCAATAGTTTATTTTGTAAAACTTCAATACAGATTTCCAGTTCAAGGGTTTTTGGTCTATAATTTAATATAGTACCTTGTCTAACACTGCACCATTAATCTATGCTAAATATATTTTCTTATGGAAGAATATTTTTCATCAAACCATTCGCATTTTCATTAATACCATGTTACTAAGGTCCGTATCGCTCTACGAAATATACCTAGATATCAGTTTCTCGATAGATGTTGTTGTAACACACTATTTCTTTCTCGCGGTCGACTGTAAAACTCTAGAAGCTTTTTTATAACTGGTTATATAGCTGACGGACCACATATTCTATGGGGAATAAGCAGATCCAATAGCGTTGTTATTTATGTTTATCGATATCGTCGAAATTGATCGATTTAATTTTTGGGCCAATTTACTTAAACGATAAACTTTTATCTATTTTTTATAAAGTATTTCTCAAGAGTCTCTTGTAAATTTGTCAAAATAATAACAAGCAATTGTATTAAACTCTATGCTAACTAGGTAATATATCAAGAAAAAAATTTTTATGAATGAAGTTGTAAAAGAGTTTACGACATCCTAAAGCCGTGAAACAACAATTATCAAACGGTGAGAATCATTCTATATTTCTCCAATGAATTTTGTTTGAAGCTAATGATGAGTTCTTCAGTCAATATATAAAAGGTTAAATACATAATTTAAGAAAAGAGGTAATAAAAGTGTGTGGTTTTGTTGGTATATTGAAAAATTACTGGGATAAGAATTTAAATTTCAAAGAACATGTTACTGAGAGTATTGTAGAAAGAAATCAATTAATCAGACATCGGGGTCCAGATGATGAAGGTTATTATGAAGATGATTATATACTTTTTGGTTTTCGTCGTCTAAGTATAATTGATATTGAAAGCGGGCATCAGCCATTCACTTATAATGATGATCAATATTGGATGGTATACAATGGTGAGGTATATAATTATGTTGAATTAAGAAAAGATTTAACTGAAAAAGGATATGAGTTTTCGACCGAATCTGACACGGAAGTTATAATAGCAATGTTTCAAGAGTATGGTGTAGGATCATTTGAAAAGCTCCGTGGTATGTTCGCTATACTCATTTGGGATAAAAGAAACCAAACGTTATATGGTGCAAGAGATCGCTTCGGAATAAAACCTCTATATTATAAAGAGGGACAAAATGGAGTGTATTTTGCTTCGGAGAAAAAAAGCTTACTTTCTAAAGATGGTGAAGCGATAAATCGTGAAGCACTACAACATTATCTGAGCTTTCAATATGTACCCGAGCCATATTCAATGAATGAAAAAATTAATAAAATTGAGCCCGGACATTATTTTGTAAAACCAATTGATGCAAAGCTTACTTTCCACTGTTATTTTCAGGCAACATTTGAACCGGTACAACAAGATAAAAAACTTTTAACTAATAAAATTAAAGATGTTTTGTTTGATTCAGTCAGTGTACATATGAGAAGTGATGTACCAGTGGGGGCCTTCCTTTCAGGTGGGATTGATTCATCATTAGTTGTTGCAATGGCAAAAGAATTCAATCCTAATATCAAAACATTTTCAGTAGGTTTTAAACAGGAAGGGTATTCAGAAATAGACGTGGCAAAAGAAACAGCAGAAAGCCTTGGGGTTGAAAACTATTCATATATAATTTCTCCAGAAGAATTTATTGCTGAACTTCCTAAAATAATGTGGCATCTTGATGATCCTCTAGCAGATCCTGCGTGTGTACCTTTATATTTTGTAGCAAAGGAAGCAAAAAAACATGTAAAGGTAGTTTTATCAGGAGAAGGAGCAGATGAATTGTTCGGTGGATATAACATTTATCGTGAACCGGAATCCTTAAAGGTGTTCCAATTTACACCAAAAGTAATTAAGCGAATATTATCGAAAGTAGCGCAAGTTATTCCTGAAGGGGTCAAAGGGAAAAGTTTTTTAGAGCGAGGAACACAGCCTTTAGAAAAACGTTACATTGGAAACGCAAAAATGTTTGAAGAAAACGATAAAAAGAATGTTTTAAAAATACATCAAGACAATATTTCATATCAACAAATAACTTTACCACTTTATCAATCAGTAGGAAGTGAGAACCTTGTGAATCAGATGCAATACATAGACATTCATACTTGGTTACGTGGCGATATTCTTTTAAAAGCTGATAGAATGACTATGGCTCATTCATTAGAGTTAAGGGTCCCTTTCCTTGATAAAGAAGTGTTTGATATAGCCCGTCAATTACCAGTTAATCAAAAGATTGCAGAAGGGACAACAAAGCATTTATTACGTTCATCGGCTAGAGGTATTGTACCAGATCATGTTTTGGATCGTAAAAAATTAGGATTCCCTGTACCCATTCGGCATTGGCTTAAAAATGAATTAAATGGTTGGGCGCGCACCTTAATTAGTGAGAGTCAAACAAGTGACATTCTGGACAAAAAAGTGATAATAGAACTTCTAGAGGATCATTGCAAAGGGAAAGCTGATAATAGCCGAAAGTTGTGGACAATACTAATGTTTATGTTATGGCATCAGATATATATAGAAAATAAATTTGATACAGAAAAATTTATTTCGAAGAGAAAACAAATTGCGATTTAAAAATGATTATTCTCAACATCAAACATAATACTCAAAAACATTTTAAGATATATTAGCTTTAATAGAAGTTAGTAAAGTTTTAAACATTAGTAATAGTGTTCCTCTACAAACAAACTGTATTTTTCTGCTTTTCAATTAGACAATGTAAATAATGAATTAACTTAAGCAGTCTTATTATATTTGCTTGCTGAACTATATCCCAGTTAGTGGACTTATTAAAATGTCCCTGACTGGGATTTAATATTTTTTGATTGATTTACGTAAACATTAGCTTTAAAAAATTAGTATTAATAGTGGACATACATTAAGGCAAGTGTAAGCGTCAAGTAAAAATGAACACTTTTTGCTAATTAATTCTGAACACTTTCTTCCTGAAATATGGATTTTCTTTTTCTCTCATTTGAAACGCTGGATTAAGAGGTAGAAAAATTAAACTCTTATAGTTGAATGTGGAATTCGGATGAGCACCTAAATAAGCTTGATGATCCATTTTCCTAAAATCAGGTGATGCATATAATCGCACATTGGTTCTCCACTTGCACATGGCGGCCCCACTATGTCTCTCGGCGCCTCGGCGCGTAAATTCCTTCGTTCAACCTATCCATGTATGGATGTCGAAAATACTCCTAAAGTGGGTCTAAGCCCTGATGGTGAAATAACGAACGGCTTCTATATAATAGTTTTGCACCGATCGATGCAAGTCTATTATATAGGAGGTAGTGGACTTACTGATGTCATAAGTGGTTCAAAAATATGTCTTTATTGAATCAAAAAAATGGCGAAGATGGACTTATTGAATATCCATCTTCATTACGTTAATGTATAATGCTTCAATATTAGCTGCCGATCGTATTAACGCTGAATTAAACTATAAACAATCGGCTTAAAAAAAGTAAAATATAGATTAAAAATTATGAAAATTTTGTCGTTTCAAAGAAAGTGATTATGAAATTGGTTATCTTACAATTAATTTTAATTTTCTATAAATGAAGCCAATGGTCTCAATATAATTAGATTTGATTCGAAAATAAAAGCGAATAAACTTATTTTTTCGGGTTCATTTGAGGATTCGTTGGGCTTACTTTGTTTCTCACTCCATGCTAAAAAGGAAATGGTGGATAACATCTTCGAGGACATTACTCACTAATCTTTAGTTTTTTGTATAATTATTCCTTTACAAGCCATATTAAGATTGTCAGGGGTGAATAAAGATGGTGATCGTCATCATAATAATGGCAGTCTTAATTATCGCATTGATGTTTGTTATGTTTACAAAGTTGACGTTGACACTAACAATTACATACGTCGATCACCGACAAGACATTTATATGCGTTTGTCATGGCTGAAGCAAACGATTATAAAACGGACGATACCATTAATTGAGCTTGATGATCACTTATCAATGAACGTCGTTGAAAAAGATCAAGTTTTTCAACACCATGGAACCGAAAAAAAGAAACATTACAACACAGATGACCTTAAACGTGAATGGACTGTAGTTGATAAAATGATTGACTTAAAACAAGATGTCTTGCCGCGTGTCAAACAGTTGATGCAAAAAATACACGTACAACAGTTTAATTGGATGAGTGAAATTGGGACATCTAAAGCGGATCACACAGCGACGTTAGTGGGCATGGCTTACGGTTTCAAAAGTGTTATCTGTCACACGGTAGCGCGTTTTTTGACGGTAACGAAACCTTTGCAGTACGACGTATCACCTAATTATCAAACGAAAACGGTCAGGACGAATGCAACGTGTATAATGTCGATTCGCATCGGTCACATTATATGTGACGGTTTGTCGATCGCATGGCAATATCAAAAACTTAAGAGGTGGTATAAAAATGAGCGAACATCCTATTCATAACATGATGGAAACAGCGATGGAAAATTTAAAAGATATGATTGACGTTAATACGATTGTGGGCGATCCAATTGAAACGCCAGATAAATCAACAGTTATTTTAACCGTATCACGTGTCGGATTCGGTTTTGCCTCAGGTGGGAGTGAGTTTCAAACGTCTTCTCAACAAGATGCGACAACACAATCGAATTTACCGTACGGTGGAGGTGCAGGTGGTGGTGTATCTATTACACCGATTGCCTTTTTAATTGTAAGAGCAAATGATGTACAAATGGTTCATCTCGATGAAAACACCCATATCGTCGAAAAATTAATTGACTTAGCTCCGCAAGCTGTTGAGAAAGTGCAACATTATTTAAATAAACAACAATCTGAATGGTCATCATCAACCGAAACGCCAGAGTAGTCTATAGCTGTCAAAGTCCTTTAATGTCTGCTAAAATAAGACTGTATTATGATTCACGGAGGGACTTTGATGGAGCAACAAATTGATAATCTGTTCACATGGTTAGATGAAACGACGACAATGATTGAACAGGAAGAACATACACCTTATATTGAAGCATTAATCGCAGCCAGTAATCTTCTGTTTGAACAAGAAGTACCTGACGATTTAGAACCTCAATATCGCCAAAAATTAGTTGAACAGGTCCAATCTGTTCAATTTGATCAATTCGACAAAGAAGCGCGTCGAAAAGCGATGCAATTAGCGATATTAAAAGGAATGAAAGGTGCGACTCAACAACATCATTACATTACACCTGACACGATCGGAGTCTTTATAGGGTATTTAATTAATAAATTTATGGATGAGGAGACATCTTATCGTTTATTTGACCCAGCAGCTGGTTCAAGTAATTTGCTACTCACAGTTTTGAATCAACAAGACCATTTAGATGTTGAAGCTTACGGGAGCGAAGTTGACCCGACGTTGATTCGGTTAGCTTTCAATAATACGAATTTACAAGAGCGAGAAATTGAGTATTTTCATCAAGATAGCCTAAAACCGATTTTATTAGAGCCAGTTGACGTGGTGACATCTGATTTACCAGTTGGGTTTTATCCGGATGATGATACTGCCAGTTCATATGAATTGAAGGCAGAAGAAGGTCACTCTTTTGCTCATCATTTATTTATTGAGCAAAGTTTGAAGTATGTCAAAGAAGGCGGTTATTTATTTTTTGTTGTGCCGAGTTTCTTATTTGCGAGCGAACAAAAAGATGCATTACAAGCTTTCTTAAAACAACATGCTCATATAGTGGGTGTGCTTGAACTACCTGAGTCCATGTTCAAAGACGAAAAGTTCAAGCGTAGTATATTAGTATTACAGAAAAAAGGTGAACAAACACGTGATCCGAATAAAGTCATGTTAGCACAATTACCATCATTCAAAGATGTAGAAGGAACGAATAACGTCATTAAACAGATTGATGAATGGTTCCAAAACGATCGGTAAAAAGGGGATGTGTTCATGGGAGAGGAACGCGTTTTACGGGAATTGAATCGATGGGAACAAGAATTAGCATCGTATGTATCAAATGACTTTGAGAAGTTGTATGAAATGTGGATTCAAGAGCAATTTCATAAGTTCCCTAAAGTGATTCAGCAGCGCTTTTTCAACAGTGTCGATCAATGGTTGATATACACGTATACCTTTTTGCAAGGCACACAAACACAAAATGATGCGTATGCTCGTCTATTGCAAGTCGGACGAACTTATGATGAATCCATCAATACTGTTGAAGATTTACAAACGTTATCGATCGAAAAGCAGACGTACCTGGCTCATCAACAAGTCGCCAAAAATCGTTTATATTCATTTGTCCAAGGAGGCACAGCGGGTTCAGGCGGCTGGTTATTGCTAGGTGTGGATATTCCTCTTATGGTTGGCTTGAATTTGCGAACGATTCAACTGATTGGAACGAGTTTCGGTTATAATATGCACAACCCAATTGAGATGTTATTAGCGCTAAAAATCTTTCATGCAGGGGCGCTACCGAAACGGTTGCGTTATCAAGCGTGGGAAGAATTAAAAGAAGCGGTTCGTGAGTATGACTCTATTATGATGGATCACGACACCTTGACAGACCCAACATGGGCTGAACAACCGTTGAAGTCGATTTTCAAAACATTAGCGATTGTGTTATTCCGCAAAAAAATGATGCAAGGAATACCATTGATGAGTATTGGCATTGGTGCGGCTATGAACTACAAAACAGCCAAAGACGTGAGCGATTTTGCGACGCGTTTTTATCAATATCGTACGCTTCATACTGCGAATAAATAAAGGGTGACCAGTGGACGGTCACCCTTTATTTATTCATCTTCAGGTCTTACGACGAGTACATCGACTTTAGAGTAGCGGGTTATATGTTCTGACACACTACCGATAAAGAAACGTTCGACTGTATTCATACCAGTAGCACCACAAATAATTAAATCGGCGTTGTGTTTCGGTGCAACTTCTTTGGCGATCTTAACTTTAGGAGAGCCGTGTTCTAAATCGGTCACGACATTTTCAACACCTTCATCTTCAGCACGGTTTTGATACGTTCTTAATAGTTCCCATGCATCGTTTTGAACACGTTCAGAGACACTGCGGTCATACGCTTCAATCGTTGAATAAACCCGAGTATCAACAACGTGTGAGATGATTAATTTAGCGTTGTTACGTTTAGCAATACTAATCGCTTTTTGAAAAGCAAAATCTGATGCTTTAGAACCGTCAACTGCAATAACAACATTATGATATTCAAATGCCATATGACCCCTCCTTATTTCTATACTTTAATTATATCATGAATATCAGAAAATTCATACTGGTTGAGAAGTCGATTAACTCAGTTCTATTTCGTTCATTTTATGACGCAAACATGGTAAAATAGTTTTAGAAGATGTAGCCATGATAGGAGTTCTAATAATGAGACATGCAATTGTAACTGCGGGAACAAAAGGGTTAGGTCGAAAAATAACAGATTATTTTTTATCACTCGGATACAGTGTGACCGCCACGTATCGTTCTGACCAACAAAAAGCACAAGAATTAGTTGCGGCTCATCAATCTGATTCATATCGGTTACAAGTAGTTCATTTAGATACAATGGATAAACAATCAATTGAAAATGCTATAAATGAAGCCTACCAACGTTTTGGTCGTATTGATTGTTTAATCAGCAATGCTGGGCCATATATTTTTGAGCGTAAAAAATTGCTTGATTACACTGAAGATGAGTGGCATGAAATGGTACGAGGTAATTTAGATGCCTCTTTTTATTTATTGCGAAACGTTTTGCCGATTATGCGTGAACAACAATTCGGTAGGGTATTATTTCTCGGATTTCAAGGTGTCGACTATAGCTCAGGTTGGATTTATCGATCAGCTTTTGCCTCAGCTAAAGTCGGATTAGCTTCATTGATGAAGACCGTCGCTTTAGAGGAAGCAGAACATCATATTACAGCGAACATGGTAGCACCCGGGAAAATCGCTGGTGATATGAAAGAAGCCTCCATTAGCGAAAGTCGAAATCAACCCGATACAGAAACGCCTGTTGGACGACCAGGGTCTGGTGAGGATATCGCTAGAACCGTTGCTTATTTATGTGGTGACGATTCGGATATGATTACAGGTACCGTTGTTGAAGTGACAGGTGGACTTGATGTTATTCATAAACATTTATCATGATGATACTAAAAATATGTAATCCATGTTATAGTTAAAACGGTTACATAATTTATAAATAGTCACAATAGGAGGTTTAGCTATGAAAATTGGCGTGCCAAAGGAAATTAAGAACAACGAAAATCGTGTGGCGCTAACACCTGCAGGGGTTATGACGTTATCAAAAGCAGGTCATGAGTTGTTTGTTGAAACAAACGCAGGAGATGGATCAGGTTTCACGGATGAACAGTATCGTGAAGCAGGAGCGACTGTCGTTCAATCAGCAAAAGAAACGTGGCAACAAGAAATGGTCATGAAGGTCAAAGAACCACTGCCAGAAGAGTATGATTACTTTTATGAAGGCCTTATATTATTTACTTATTTACATTTAGCGGCAGAACCAGAACTTACGCAAGCACTGATTGACCATAAAGTGACAGGTATAGCGTATGAAACGGTTGAATCAGAACAAGGCACACTACCATTACTAACACCGATGAGTGAAGTTGCAGGTCGTATGGCATCACAAATCGGGGCGCAATTCCTTGAGAAAACGCGCGGTGGTAAAGGTATTTTATTAAGTGGTATTCCAGGTGTTGAACGTAGTAAAGTAACGGTTATTGGTGGCGGCGTTGTTGGGACGAACGCAGCGAAAATTGCCGTTGGTTTAGGTGCAGACGTGACGATTGTCGATTTAAGTCCAACACGTTTGCGTGAATTAGATGATCTGTTCGGAAATCAAATTAATACGGTCATGTCTAACCCATTAAATATTGCTGAGCAGGCGAAACAGTCTGATTTATTAATTGGTGCAGTCCTCATTCCTGGAGCTAAAGCGCCAAAACTGGTTACAGAAGATATGGTGAAGGAAATGTCGCATGGTTCTGTGATTGTTGACGTAGCAATTGACCAAGGCGGTATTGTCGAAACGGTCGATCATATTACGACACATGATAATCCAACATATGATCGCCATGGTGTACAGCACTATGCTGTTGCGAACATGCCAGGCGCTGTCCCGCGTACGTCAACTATCGGTTTGACGAATGTGACAGTGCCTTATGCACTACAGCTTGCAAATAAAGGCTATCAAGAAGCGGTGCAAGATAATCCAGAATTAGCGAAAGGTGTTAATACGTTACAAGGATATGTGACGTACAAAGCTGTAGCTGACGCACACGGATTAGATTATAACGACTTATGGAATTTACTGTAAGATTATTAAACCCTTCGTTCATTTTTGAACGAAGGGTTATTTAAATCCAGTTATTTAATTATCTGCAATTCTTTTGGATATTGTGTTAAACTAACTGGTCCGTCTTCAGTCATATAAATATCATCTTCTATGCGCACGCCACCGACGTTTGGTTGATAAATGCCAGGCTCAATGGTAAATGTCATGCCGGCTTGTAACGGGTCTTGATTATTAGAGGCCATCGACGGAAACTCATGAACATCAATTCCCATGCCGTGTCCAATTCGGTGTGTAAAATAATCACCATAACCAGCTTGATTAATAACAGAGCGTGCTGCATCATCAATTTGACCTAAAGGTGTTCCAACATGACAGGCAGCAATCGCACGTTTCTCTGCTTCAAGAACAGTTTCATAGACCGCTTGTTGTTCAT
Source organism: Alkalibacillus flavidus (assembly GCF_040545925.1). Classification (NCBI taxonomy): domain Bacteria; kingdom Bacillati; phylum Bacillota; class Bacilli; order Caryophanales; family Bacillaceae; genus Alkalibacillus; species Alkalibacillus flavidus. The sequence goes on along the minus strand of NZ_JBEPMX010000002.1, from coordinate 213,066 downwards.
CACTCACATGCCCTACAGCTACCGTACGTGTTATGTCCGAACAGTATCCTTCATAAACGACACCTAAATCCATTAAGACGAAATCACCGTTTTCGATAGGTTTTGTACTTGGTGTCCCGTGTGGTGAGGCTGTTTTGTCGCCAGATAACACGAGAGTTGAAAATGACATATCGCGGATACCTTTTCGTTTTAATGCATATTCGACTTCAGCAATAATATCTAATTCTGTTTTACCGGGCTGGATATGTTGAACAGCTGTTTCGATTGCGAAATCCGCAAAACGAGCTGCTTCCTGTAGTTTTTCTCGTTCCGTGTCGTCTTTGATGACTCGAATGTTATTTAATACGTTCTGACCATTTTGGACGGAACCGTTTTGAGTTAATTCTTTAATTTCATGAAAACGAACGACATTTAAATGGTCTTCTTCAATGGCTAATGTCTGAGGCAATTCGCCCGTTGATGTGAGCCATTGTTTGAATTTATGCCACGGATTTTCGTGATCATAATACGTAATGACATCATGGGACCACCCGGTATGTTTAATATCTTCCAATTCTAACGCGGGCGCGATAATCGCTTGTCTTCCTGATGTGTCGATATAAACAGCAATAAGGCGCTCGTGCGCTTCAGCATAAAGGCCACTATAATAGAAGACGTTTGCTTTTGATGTTACAAAAACGCTGTCTAAGTCATGTTGTTTCAATGCATCAATTAATTGTTCGCTTCGTTTTTTCATGTTATCACCTCAAAATTTTTCTTGTTATGTGTAATCATAAACGATAACGGGTAATAAATGAATGGTGATACTATAATTGGTTGAAAATTTTAAATAATGTAGGAGGGCAAAATCATGAAAGTATCTTATCACGGTCATTCTGTCGTAAAGGTTGTAACAAACGAACATACTATTTTAATCGATCCGTTTATTTCAGGAAACGATAATTGCGATTTACAAGCTGAAGGGTTAGAAGCTGATGTGATTTTATTAACACATGGTCACAATGATCACGTCGGGGATACTGAACAAATTGCTAAAGCGAATGATGCACAAATTGTAGCTCCGTTTGAATTGGCGACTTATTTAGGTAATAAAGGATTGAATGCCCATCCAATGCATATTGGTGGCGGCCATCAATTTGATTTCGGTCATGTCAAATTAACACAAGCTTTCCATGGTTCAGCTTATACTGAAGATGACGGGACAATCGTTTATACAGGAATGCCAGCAGGTTTACTGTTAACAGTTGAAGGTAAAACGATTTATCATGCTGGGGATACTGGATTATTCTCCGATATGAAATTAATCGGTGAATTGAATGATATTGATTTAGCGTTTTTACCGATAGGCGATAATTTCACGATGGGGCCTGATGATGCACGTTTAGCAGCTGAATGGATCAAAGCTGATCGTGTAGTTCCTGTCCATTACAATACATTCCCATTGATTAATCAAGACGGAGAAGCCTTTGCGAATTCACTAGGTCAAAACGTCGGTTATGTCATGAACCCAGGTGACGCACTCGATTTATAAAATGATTTAAGCAGTCGATTCTATTCGGCTGCTTTTTTCATGTAGGTTGAATTGCTGAATGTGGCGTCAAACGATATAATGGTTTTATATGACTGTAATGGATAAGGTGAGTCGATGAGCACGAAGCATGAACAAATATTAAATTATATAGAAGCATTGCCGATTGGGTCGAAAATTTCTGTTCGCGCGATCGCAAAAGAATTAGCCGTAAGTGAAGGGACCGCTTATCGAGCCATTAAAGATGCTCAAACTACCGGCCTCGTCAGTACCATCGAACGAGTAGGGACGATACGAATCGAACAAAAACGTAAAGAAAATATCGAAAAACTAACGTTTGCAGAAGTTATTAACATCGTTGATGGACAAGTGCTCGGTGGGCGAACAGGCTTACATAAAACGCTGAATAAATTTGTTATTGGCGCGATGAAACTTGAAGCGATGATGAAGTATACGGAGAAGGGTAGCTTACTCATTGTCGGTAACCGTGTCAAAGCCCAAGAAAAGGCATTAAACGCTGGTGCTGCGATTTTAATTACAGGTGGTTTTGATACAACTGATTATGTAAAAAACTTAGCTGATCGCTATGAGTTACCTGTCATTTCGTGTTCTTACGATACGTTCACAGTGGCAGCGATGATCAACCGTGCGATTTATGACCAACTGATCAAAAAAGAGATTGTCATTGTGGACGATATTTATACGCCTTTTGATGATACACATGTCTTATACGACGACGACCTAGTATCTTCTTGGCATGCATTATACGATCAAACAAAACATAGTCGGTATCCCGTGTTAAACCGTGATCATCAAGTTGTTGGGGTTGTCACATCGAAGGATATTATTAATAAGCGAATCGATTTAAAGATCGAGAAAGTCATGGCGAATCAACCTATTACGGCAAAAGCGTCAACATCTCTTGCGAGTGCCGCGCATACAATGGTGTGGCAAGGCATTGAAATGATGCCAGTTGTAGATGATACGAATACATTTAAAGGGGTTATAAGCCGACAAGATGTGATTAAAGGTTTACAAAGTAGTCAACGCCAACCACAGATTGGTGAAACGATTGATGATCTAATTAACAAACAACTTCATTCAGATGACACAGATGGTTATTTCGCAACAGAAGTCACACCACAGATGACGAATCAGATCGGGACATTATCATACGGGGTTTTTGCTTCTCTTGTAACAGAAGCGTGTAATCAAACGTTAAAAAAAGAAAAAACAGGTGACATGGTGATTGAAAATTTATCAATCTTCTTCATGAAACCTGTTCAAATTGGTGTAATGTTAAATATTAAACCTGACTTGTTAGAATTAGGACGAAAGTTTGCCAAAATTGACGTACAAGTTTTTTCAAACGACGAATTAGTTGGGAAAGCGATGGTTATGGCTCAATTAATTAATCGTTAATCTAATTCGCCAGCGTCTTGTAATTTGATAATTTCTTCGCGATAATGTTTAAAGACTTTATAACCGTGTGTTAATTGTGCAATGCCAAGTGCTAAAAAGATAATACAAATAAACAAAGCGAATTGTGTTTGATAAAAGCCGTACGCGTTAATGCCAAATGTACTGATAAATAAACCTAAGGCAATGCGTGCCTTGCCATTAGTATATTCCATGTATAACGGGTTTTTATAGTTCAATATACGAACTTTAAAATATAAATAAAAAACGATTGAAACGACGAAAATCGTTACTAAAATAATCACGAGAAAACGCTCCTTTTTGTCATCATGAAATCCGTTTCTATTGTATCGATTTTTATGACAAAAGGCTAGTGACAATTATGCGAAAGGATTGAACGTATGCAAAACGACATTATTCAAGCGATTAAACAATATGACACAATTATCTTACACCGACATGTAAGACCAGACCCGGACGCTTATGGGTCGCAAGTTGGTTTAGCTAAATTAATTCAAGCTAACTATCCTAATAAACACGTTTATGTTGTAGGGGAAGAGGATCCGAGTTTAATGTATTTAGCTCGATTGGACGAGATTAGTGATGAGGTGTATGATCAGGCGCTTGTGATTGTTTGTGATACAGCGAATGAAGAGCGCGTTTGTGATCAGCGTTACAACAATGGTAAGCAATTGATTAAAATAGACCACCACCCAAATCGTGAGCCGTATGGAGATGTCATGTGGGTTGACCCGAATGCATCTTCGACTTGCGAGATGGTATATGAATTGTACCAAGCGTCATCAGACTGGGTGATGACGGATGAAGCTGCTCGTTTATTATACGCTGGTATTATAGCTGATACGGGTCGGTTTTTGTTTGGCAATACGACAGAGCGTACGTTTGAATCGGCTAAAGAATTAGTGACATATGATTTTGACCGTCAAGAATTGCATGATGAGATGTATCGTGTGTCGCTTAATATGGCTAAATTCAAAGGAGAATTACTAAGAACATTAGAATGCCGTGACAGTGGCTTAGTTGTGTTTAAATTAACGCAAGATATGCTTGAGCAGTATGAGATTAAGCCTGATGAGACACATGCATTCGTCAGTGTTGCGGCAGATATCGAAGGTGTTCTGGCGTGGGTCTTTTTCGTGGAGGAAGACGATGTTATACGCATTCGTCTACGGTCGAAAGGTCCAGTGATTAACGGGGTGGCTGAACAGTTTAACGGTGGCGGTCATCCAATGGCATCTGGTGCTAAAATTTCGTCTTGGGAAGAATCTGACAACGTCATTCAAGCATTAGATGACGTTTGTGAGCAATTTGAATAAATAAACAGGCCTCAGCAGCAGAGCTGAGGCCTGTTCATTATCCACTTCGATCTTGTGGAATAAACCAAGAACCTATGTCAGTGTGATCTTCGTAAATAGTTAAATTGTTTGCTTGTATACGTCGTTTCATAAGGCGGATGAGTTCTTCGGATTCGGCATAGGCAGAATAGCCATCTTTAAGACGATTAATTTTCTCGTTCGCAATGCGTTGTTTGTATTGAACAAACATAATCCTCACCTCTTTCAAAAATGTCACTTATGAATAGTTACTATTTTCTACTTTTATTATACCCAATGTCATTTGTCTATGCGCATACATATTCGAAAGTTTATAAAAACGTCACAAAGTTTTGGCAAAATTATGACGATGTTAAGTCGATTTCTAATGACATGATTAATGTTGGTGCAATTGTCATATGTCTAACCGTCAGTTGATATTTAACATCGCGAATATTGAAAACTTTATTCTCGATCGTCTGTATAAGCAATGTACGTTGTTCAGATAACGATTCGATATTTTGACCAATGATTGATTCTAATTGTGCCTGTAGCTGTTCTTCCAGTTCGTGTGTCGTAAATCGATCTAAGTCTAGTTGTTCAGCATTTGTCCATTCGATATCTGTTTCTTGAATGGTTAAACGTTGTTCAGTTTGTTGACTCAGGTCATGTTGGTCATCTTTTAGCAATTTATTCTCTTGTTTGATTTGTTGTAGTTCTTGGCGTATCGTTAAATTGTCCTCGATCCAACGCTCCGTATGTTCCCCATATACATAGAGGAAAAAGATATACCCAACGACGACACCGGTTAAAACGCCGATAAAAAACGTTTGCCAAGTCGGTTTTTTGTAATAAGGCGGGATATGCATGTTATAGATCACCTTGTGTTAACCAGTTGATTAGCGTTAATCCGGATTTAACACCACTCATAGCAGAAATGATTAAGGCAATTTGTTTAATCACATCAATGGTTGATGCTTCAAAGATCCCTTTTTCAAACGTTGATATCGCATCAAATGTACCCCCTATTGCTGCGACAATCGCCCAAATCCGAAGTTTTTTTGCTGCAAGTACCATTTCTGATAATGGAGGTTGTCCTGTTAAATAACCACCTAAGCTACCGAACAAGGCACCACCTGTTAAGACACCAAACGCGATAAAAAAACATTTTATTATTGAAATCATCATACGTTCTTCCATCTAATCGCCCTTTCAGAGGGTTGTCTATTTTAAAAATGAGATAGGTCGTGTTTTCCATTTATATGTTTATGCGATTGATTTATGTGTTTGATTTCAACTTCACGGTTTCTCCGATATAATATAGTTAAGTAGATAACAATTGAGTCGAAGCGAAAGGTGATTCATGCATGGATTTTGTACATTTGCAAGTATATAGTAGTTACACCCTGATGAAGAGTGCCGTTTCTATCGATAAAGTGGTCAAAGAAGCAAAGCAAAAAGGTTTCAATGCTTTAGCTTTGACCGATGAACATGTGTTGCATGGATCTTATCAGTTTGTCCATACGTGCCGTGAATATGGAATTAAGCCAATTGTTGGCATGTCGACAACGATATATATAGCAGATGAGTTAAGACCTGTTCGGTTTATTTTATTAGCGAAGTCTGAAACAGGTTTTCAGTCACTTGTTGGTTTATCTAATCGATTACATATTAACGAAGAACATATAACTTTATCGGAATTAGCTACGTTACCAGACATTATTCCGATCGTGTCGTTTTATCATAATGTATTTGAAGAACTGATTTACTTACAAGATGACAGTCGCATGTCTGACCTCTTGTCCATGTTAGATCGTGAGCTAGGTGATTGGTATATTAACCTTCAACCGAATGCTAATCGATTGATTGAAAATTGGTTATATCATAACGGGCGGTCGTACCAATCACAGGTCGTTGTGACGGATAATGTTCGTTTTGTTCAAGAGCGTGATGTGATCGGTTATCAAGCGTTGCAGGCGATTGATCATCAAGCAACAATAGATCAACAATCGTCTTTTCAAGATACAGCAACCCACTTGAAATCGTTAAATGAGTATGACGAAGATTTTGTGAGTGAATGGGCTGAGGCCTTTAAACGGACAAATGAATTAGCGCAAGCATGCGATATATCGATGACTCAAAAATGGTTTGATCTGCCTGTGTTTCCGAAACAAACCGATCAATCATCAGAAGAGATGTTAAAAGCGTTGTGCGAACGTGGCGTAAAACAAAAATATAGCGAAGACCGCCAACGTGATGCGTACAACCGACTTTACCATGAGCTTGAGATCATTAATAATCGGGCTTTTGCGGATTATTTCTTAATCGTATGGGATCTTGTGAAGTATGCTAAACAAGCACATATATTAGTTGGGCCAGGTCGAGGGTCAGCGGCAGGTTCCATCGTCGCTTATCTACTCAATATTACAGATGTCGATCCTATTAAGCATGAGTTATTATTTGAACGGTTTTTAAATCCAGAACGTCAGTCAATGCCTGATATTGATATTGATTTTTCTGATTATCGTCGCGATGATGTTTTGCAGTATGTTAAGAACAAATACGGCGATGATCGCGTTGCGCAAATTATTACATTCGGAACGTTCCAATCGCGTTCTACTATTCGTGAATTGGCGAAGGTGTTTCAAATCAGTCGAGAACAATTAAATTACTTATTGCAAGCTATACCACAACATGCGACGCAATTGCGAGGTATGGTGCAAGACAATTCATCATTAAAGCAATATATTTCGGAGTCAGACGTTTTAAAAAAGATGTTTCAAGCAGCGTTTGTCATTGAAGGGTTACCACGACATCATTCGGTTCATGCTGCGGGTGTTGTCATTAGTGATCGTCCATTAACTGATCGTATTCCGATGTTCCCTGGGTCTGATGGGGTATTGCTCACACAATTACCGATGGGTGAGCTTGAGTCCTTAGGGTTATTGAAAATGGATTTTCTAGGATTGCGTAATTTAACGTTAATCGAACGTATGCTTAGTCAAATTAATCAACGTGAAGGTAAACCGTTAACATTGAACAACATACCGTCCCATGACAGTAAAACTTTTCAATTACTACAAAGAGGATTTACAACGGGCGTTTTTCAGTTGGAATCTTCCGGCATGAAAAAAGCATTACGATTAATTCAACCGACGACATTTGCGGATGTTGTAGCCGTTATTTCACTGTATAGACCGGGACCGATGCAATTTATTGATACATTTGCTAATCGTAAGCATCGTCGTGAGTCAGTCGATATCATTCACGACGATTTAGCTCCGATTTTGAATGAGACATATGGTGTGCTTGTTTATCAAGAACAAATTATGCAAATAGCTAGTCAATTAGCTGGATTTTCTATGAGCCAAGCTGATTTATTGCGCCGAGCTATTAGTAAAAAAGATCGTGAACAAATTGAGGAGTTACGACAATCATTCTTAAATGGGGTTGTTGAACAAGGTTACGAAGAGTCGTTAGGGGTTCAACTATTTGATTGGATTGAGCACTTTGCGGACTACGGTTTCAATAAAAGTCACGCTGTCGCGTATTCGATGATTGCTTATCAGTTAGCTTATTTTAAAGCGCATTATCCTGCTTACTTTTATGCTGAATTATTATCGCAGGTCATGCACGATTCAGCAAAATTGGAAATGTATATAAAAGAAGCAAGGCAAATCGGCGTGCGTGTTTTACCGCCATCAGTCAATGAAAGTTTCGGGAAGTTTACGGTGAAAGACGTGAAAACGATTCGCTTTGGTTTATTAGCTATCAAAGGGTTAGGTAAACAAGCGTATGATGATATTGTGAGGGCTCGTGGCCAATCGAATTTTCAAGGGTTATTTGATTTTTGTAAGCGTGTATCGTTAAATATCGTGACACGGCCGATTTTAGAATCGTTAATAATCGTCGGTAGTTTTGATGACATTCATTCGAATCGAGCGCAATTGTTAGCATCCGTTGTACAAGCTATGGACCAAGGTGAATTATTTTCAGGTATGGATGAAATGTTCAATATGAACGTTCAATATACTGACGTACCTGATTTCTCACTACTTAAAGCGATTAATATGGAAAAAGAAGTGATGGGCTTTAGAATTAGCGAGCATCCTTTAAAGAATATGAGGCGATCTTTAACACGACAAGGATATGTTTCGATTCAACAGTTTAAGCGTATGCGACTTAAACAAGTGAACAAATTAACGGTGACGATTCACCAAGTTAAAACCATTCGAACTAAGCGGGGAGAACAAATGGCGTTTGTGACGCTTGAAGATGAGACAGGTGAAATGGATGGCGTGATATTTCCGCAATTATACCGACAAATCGGTCGAGAGGTTGATGCTGAAAAAACGATCCAAGTATCTGGACAATTAGATGAGCGACAAGGGTCTAAACAAGTTATATTACAACATGTTACGTTCGTGGATCTTGATGAATTAGAACAAGATAGTCAACAAAAAGTGTTTATAAAATTGTTAGATGGCAATGAACAAGAACAGTTGGAAGAAATTAAACGAATTCAATCGTCTTATCCAGGCCAGTCACCGATCACGGTGTATTCTAATAAACAAAATCAAGTCTATCAGCTTGCTCCATCATTTGATTTACATATTTCAGATGATAGCATCAAGGCGTTGAAAGCTTATTTTAAAGACGACCATGTTGTAGTAAAATCGTAAACAATGACGCTTATCCGTAAGCGTCACGTTTACGACTTTACATGCATTGGTAATTTGTTATAATTAATTGCGTTAGTGGTCAGACCATTATGAAAAAGGAGCGGTATAAGTGGCGAACATAAAAGCAGAAGCACTTCAAATGCATAAAGCAAACCAAGGGAAACTTGCAACGCATTCGAAAGTCCCGATTCGAAATGCGAGAGATTTAAGTTTAGCATATTCACCAGGCGTAGCAGAGCCTTGTAAAGCGATATATGACAATAAAGAAGCCGTGTTTGATTACACAATGAAAGGGAATATGGTCGGCGTCGTCACAAATGGTTCAGCTGTATTAGGACTAGGTAATATTGGGGCTGATGCATCTATTCCAGTGATGGAAGGCAAATCAGCACTATTCAAAGGATTTGCTGGTGTCGATTCATTTCCCATTGCATTAAATACAGAAAACATTGATGAATTTGTTCAAACCGTGAAATTAATGGAACCAACATTCGGTGGCATTAATTTAGAAGATATTGCAGCACCCAATTGTTTTATCATTGAAGAACGTCTAAAGAAAGAAACCAACATTCCGATTTTTCACGATGATCAACACGGAACAGCGATTGTGACAGCAGCTGGCCTCATTAATGCGTTGAAATTGTCTGGTAAATCATTCTCTGACATCAAAGTCGTTGCAAACGGTGCAGGGGCAGCAGGTATTGCGATTATTAAATTGCTTTATAACTTCGGTGTCCGTGACATGATTATGTGTGATTCACGTGGTGCTATTTATGATGGCCGAACGGAAGGGATGAATGATGTTAAAGACGAAGTTGCTAAGTTTACGAACAAAGATAAACAAGCGGGTTCTTTAGAAGAAGTGATGGAAGGTGCTGATGTGTTTATTGGGGTGTCAGTTGGTGGATTACTGTCTCAAGAGATGGTCGAATCAATGAATGACAATCCAATTATCTTTGCTATGGCCAATCCAGATCCTGAAATTTTGCCTAAAGATGCGAAAGAGGCAGGCGCTAAAGTGATTGGGACAGGGCGATCCGATTTTCCGAACCAAGTTAATAACGTATTAGCTTTTCCTGGCATTTTCCGTGGAGCCTTAGATGTAAGAGCAACACGTATTAATGAACGAATGAAAGTCGCAGCGGCTGAAGCGATTGCTGACTTAGTCGGTGATAAATTGTCACCTGATTACGTCATTCCTGAGCCGTTTGATTCGCGTGTTGCACCAGCAGTCGCAGGTGCGGTCGCCAGAGCGGCTATGGAATCAGGTGTTGCCCGTGTCGATGTTGACCCTGATGATGTTGTTCGAAAGACAGAAGAATTAACAAGTATTAACTAAGTGGAAACAACGCGTTTGAGGTGTGCCATATGTCGAACCAATCCAAAATGAAGGTCTATCAAGAAGTATTAAATGAAATTCGACGCTATATTGAAGACCGTCAGTTGCAAGATGGTGATCGAATTCCTTCAGAACGTGAACTATCTGAGCAATTAAATGCTAGTCGCTCGTCGATTCGAGAAGCGTTGCGTGCGATTGAATTATTAGGATTGATTGAAACACGACATGGTGAAGGGACATTTCTGCGCACCTACAAACCGTATCAGTCGGTAGAACTGCTATCGACATTTGTGTTGACAGAAGCGAACACAAAAGATGAACTAACAGACGTTCAGTTTATGCTTGAACAGCTATGTTTACGAGAACTTAGTCAAAAGGAATCTTTAGAGTTAACATCGATAGAACAAATGGTTTCAGATCATGAAGCGGTGCATACGACGATTTTTATCCAATTATTCAATCTATTAGGGAATCAATTGCTATTAAAAATATGGCATTTAGTGGTGAGTTTTAATCAAACGATAGATCAACAAAGGTCTAATCAGTTAACCATTCAGCCATTTTTGAAAGCTTTTATAAACCGTCAATTTGATAAAGCATTGAACTACCACATGATGATGTACGACTCTACTGAATGAATATATGACAAGTTTTGCAATGACATTGATGTAAACTAAAGTTAAGTGTCCGGGTAAAAGGAGGAATCAGCTTGTTAAAAGACATGTTCAACCGTAAGCGTAAATACGCGACGGTATCAAAACAGGAAGAGCATGAAGATTTGCCTGAGGGGTTAATGATTAAGTGTCCGTCTTGTCGGAAAATATTTTACCGAAAAGAAATAGAAAAGAATTTACTTACGTGTCCAAATTGTCAGCACCATCATCAAATGTCAGCCCCAGAGCGAATTGATACATTATTTGACGATGGATCGTTCGAGGAATGGGATGCTGATTTAACCTCTGAAAATCCATTAGAATTTCCGGATTATTTAGAGAAAGTCGAGAAAGATCAGAAGAAAACAGGAATTAATGAAGCTGTCGTCACCGGACGTGGCACGATTAACGGGTTACCAACCGCCATTGGTGTGATGGATGCTCGATTCCGTATGGGGAGTATGGGCTCTGTCGTTGGTGAAAAAATAGCAAGAGCCATTGAGAAGGCGAACGAACAAGGCTTACCATTTATTTTATTCACGGCATCGGGTGGTGCAAGAATGCAAGAAGGCGTTCTCAGTTTAATGCAAATGACGAAAACATCCGTGGCGTTAGAACGGTTTGATCGATCAGGTGGCCTGTTTATCTCATACATGACAAACCCAACAACAGGTGGTGTGTCAGCTAGTTTTGCTTCGTTAGGTGATTATAATTTCGCAGAGCCAGAAGCATTGATTGGTTTCGCAGGCCGTCGTATTATTGAACAAACGATTCGCGAAAAGCTACCAGATGATTTTCAAACGGCTGAATTTTTATTTAAACATGGACAACTTGATCGCGTTGTGCCAAGACATGAAATGAAAGAAACGATTACAACGATCCTCGATATCCACCAAATGGGAGGTGGCCAAGCATGAAGCATGCATTACCATTCGAAAAACCTGTCGTCGAGTTGCGCGAAAAGATTGCTGAATTAAAAAGCTTCACGAGTGAGAGTGACGTCGATTTAAGTGGCGAAATTGAAACGCTAGAAAACCGTCTAGAACAATTAGAAAAAGAAGTGTATGGCAATATGACGCCGTGGGATCGAGTGCAAATGGCGCGTCATGCAGAACGCCCGACAACACTCGATTACATTAATCAAGTGTTCACCGATTTCCTTGAAATGCACGGGGACCGTTCATATGGTGATGATGAAGCGATTGTCGGTGGTATCGCTAAATTCAATGGTCAACCTGTTACAGTTATCGGTCATCAACGCGGAAAAGATACTAAAGATAATTTGCGACGCAATTTCGGTATGCCACATCCTGAAGGGTATCGCAAAGCCTTACGCTTAATGAAACAAGCTGAGAAGTTTAATCGTCCAATTGTGACGTTCATCGATACAAAAGGCGCTTATCCTGGTAAAGCTGCAGAAGAACGTGGTCAAAGTGAAGCGATTGCACGAAATCTGCGAGAGATGGCAGGATTAACAGTTCCGGTTATTTGTATCGTCATTGGTGAAGGCGGTAGTGGTGGTGCTTTAGGTATCAGTGTAGGTGATCGTTTATTTATGCTAGAGAATGCCACATACTCTGTCATTTCACCTGAAGGCGCTGCGGCTTTACTATGGAAAGATTCGAATTTAGCTCAACAAGCAGCTGAAAAAATGCGCATTACGTCGTATGACTTAAAAGATTTAGGCATTATTGATGATGTTATTGATGAAATTCAAGGCGGTGCACACAGAGATTTAGAGCAACAAGCTGACTGGATTTCGAATCACTTAGAAACGGAATTATCGACACTCAATGCTTTATCGCAAGACCAATTGTTAGAGAAGCGTTGGGAAAAATATAAACAAATCGGCGCTGTTGCGTCTGTTGTTCAAACTTAAGGGGCTGTTATTCAGCTCCCTTTTTATTTCATTTTGCAACATTATGTAGCGAGAATCGCGAGCTTTTTGGTATATACATAGCATTTTGTCACGTTATAATTTAAAATGAATAGTACAATTGAATGTAGTAAAGAGGTGGATCTAATGAAAGCAATCGGTGTATTAACGAGTGGCGGTGACGCTCCAGGTATGAATGCAGCTATTCGTTCAGTTGTTCGGAGCTGTGTTTACTATGATATAAAGGTATACGGTATTTATTATGGCTATCAAGGGTTGATTAATGGTAATATTGAAGAGTTAACAATCGGGTCAGTCGGTGATATTATTCAAAGAGGTGGAACGGTCTTATATTCATCACGCTCTGAAGAGTTTAAAACACCTGAAGGACAACAAAAAGCCATTGATCAAATGAGAGCATTTGGTATAGATGGACTAGTTGTGATTGGTGGTGACGGATCATTCCGTGGCGCAACGAAACTGTCTGAACAAGGCTTTCCGTGCATTGGTGTACCAGGAACAATTGACAACGATATTCCAGGTACTGATTTTACGATCGGCTTTGATACGGCCTTGAACACGGTGATTGAAGCGGTGGACAAAATTCGTGATACCGCCACGTCGCACGAACGAATTTATGCGATTGAAGTCATGGGTCGAGATGCTGGTGACCTAGCGCTTTGGGCAGGATTAGCAGCCGGTGCTGAAAGTATTCTAGTGCCAGAGCGTGATACGAGCATAGATGCCGTTCTTGAAAAAGTTAAACGAGGCCATGAACGTGGTAAACGTCACAGCATTATCATGGTTGCAGAAGGTGTAGGTAGTGCTGTTGATTATGCCAACTACATCCAAGAACATTTAGAGTTATCGACACGTGTGACCGTCTTAGGACATACACAACGTGGTGGATCCCCGACTGCTAATGATCGAGTTTTAGCTAGTCGATTAGCCGCTTATGCAGTCGATTTATTGAAAGATGGTCAAGCAGGACGAATGGTTGGCATCGAAAACAACCAATTAGTCCATGATGATATTATGAATGTGTTAAACAAAAAACATGAAATTGACCAAGATTTATACGCATTATCGAATCGCTTATCCATTTAATTTAGCTTTTAAGTAGGAGGACATAAAGTTATGAAGAAAACGAAAATTGTGAGTACGATTGGACCGGCATCAGAATCGGTTGAGACGTTAAAACAACTGATTAATGCAGGTATGAATGTGGCGAGACTTAATTTTTCTCACGGTGATTATGACGAACATCGTGCACGTATTGAAAACATTCGTGAAGCAGCTAATGAATGCGGAGCGACAGTCGGTATTTTATTAGACACGAAAGGACCTGAAATTCGTACAGGGACGTTTAAAGAAGATGAAGTTGAACTTGTAAAAGGGTCAACAGTCTATATCGCAATGGACGATGTCGAAGGAACGGCTGAGCGTTTTTCTGTTAATTATCCTGGTTTAATCAATGATGTAGAACCTGGTGGGAAAATCCTACTCGATGATGGTTTAATCGGGCTAGATATTATGTCGATTGACCACGAAAACAATGAGATCGAAACAAAAGTGATGAATACAGGTATGATCAAAGATAAAAAAGGTGTAAACGTACCTAATGTTAGTGTGAACTTACCTGGAATCACTGAAAAAGATGCTAATGATATTATTTTCGGTATCGAGCAAGATATTGACTTTATTGCGGCATCATTTGTAAGACGTCCATCTGATGTCTTAGAAATTCGTGAATTGTTAGAAGAGCACCAAGCTGAACATATTAAAATTATCCCGAAAATTGAAAACCGCGAAGGTGTAGATAATATTGAACAAATCATTAACGTCAGTGACGGTATTATGGTTGCACGCGGGGATTTAGGTGTTGAAATTCCAGCTGAAGAAGTGCCACTCGTACAGAAAAACTTAATCGAACAATGCAATGTCGTAGGTAAGCCAGTTATTACTGCAACGCAAATGTTGGACTCGATGCAACGCAATCCACGTCCAACGCGCGCCGAAGCAAGTGACGTGGCGAACGCAATTTTCGATGGAACAGACGCGATTATGTTATCTGGTGAAACAGCAGCAGGTGATTATCCGGTTGAAGCAGTTGAAACGATGTATAATATTGCGACGTATTCAGAGAACTCGGCCGATAAAATTATCGCGATGGGTGCGTATGTCGAACGGTTAGATACGACGATTACGGATGCTATTAGTCATTCTGTTGCGAATTTAGCAGAAGACTTAAAAGTAGAGGCGATCGTCACACCGACCGAAAGCGGAAATACAGCACGTAATGTGTCAAAATATCGTCCGAAAGCGAACATCGTTGCAGTAACATCTAAAGAACATGTCAGCCGTCAACTTAGTCTCGTTTGGGGTGTTCACGCTTTACACGGACAAGCTGTTGATTCGACCGATGAGATGCTTGCTCTAGCCGTTGAAAAAGGCCTTGAATCTGAATTGTTTAGTAATGGCGATCGAATCGTTATTACAGCAGGTGTTCCAGTCGGCGAAAGTGGTACAACAAACTTAATTAAGGTTCATGTTGTCGGTAATATCGTCGTTAAAGGACAAGGTATTGGTAAAGTAGGGGCGGCAGGTAAAGCTGTTATTGCCAATACGAAAGAACAATTAGAACAATCATTTAATGATGGTGATATTATTGTGACTCGTGGTACTGATAAAGATATGATGCCATACATTGAGCGTTCTAACGGTGTGATTACTGAAGAAGGCGGCTTAACGAGTCACGCAGCAGTCGTCGGTTTGAACGTCAATATCCCAGTTATTGTTGGAGCTAGTGATGCGACGAATCTTATTGAGGAAAGTGAAGAAATCACACTTGATCCAACAAACGGTAATGTCTATCAAGGTCGCACAACAGTCTTATAACCGACTGCTCGAAAGGAGCATCGCGATATGTTTCGTATACTTTTTGTTCTTATCGTCGTCGTATCGGCGATAGAAATTGCGTTATTTGTTTGGCTCGGCAACTTACTTAATGTTTGGTTTGTCTTGTTTGGTATTATTTTAACGGGCCTTTTAGGGGCGTGGTTAGCGAAGTACCAAGGCACTGAGACATTGATGCGAGCTAGGCGGGAAATGACTTACGGGCGCGCACCAACTGAAGAAATTTTTGATGGTATTGCCATATTAGTTGGGGCTGTCGTCTTGTTTACGCCCGGTTTCTTAACCGATTTATTCGGGTTTATCTTGCTTATTCCTGCAACAAGAAGCCCGTTTAAACGTTGGGGACAGGCGTTAGTTTACGCGATGATCAAGAAAGGAACCGTGAAAGTGATACGGCGATAAAAGAAGGGGGAGTAATAATCTCTCCTTCTTTTTTTGTGTTTTAATCAGTCGTTATTTGCGGATGTCGTGAAAGAAGCCTACAATAAAAGGTATAGATTTTAAACAAAGGCGGTATGCATCGTGTTTTCATCATCAACAATATTTTTATTAATATTACTTGCATTAGGCTTTATTGCAAAAAACCAACCGATATTAATTGCGGTGTATATATTATTAGGCGTGAAACTATTTAACCTTGAAGATCGTGTGTTGCCTTTTGTAGAATCGAAAGGAATTTTTATCGGCGTTGTGGTGATCACAGTAGCTGTGTTAGTTCCGATTGCAACAGGGGAAATAGGCTTTTCGGAGCTCTATCAAAGTATCAAATCGTATTATGCCTGGATTGCTATTGCTGCTGGGGCATTTGTCGCTTATGTGGCGCGTGACGGCTTAGATTTGATGGCTAATGAGCCTCATCTAACGGCTGCGCTCGTATTAGGAACAATATTAGGTGTTGTATTTCTACAAGGCGTTGCGGTCGGTCCACTAATCGGTGCTGGAATTGCCTACCTCGTCATGCAAGGTGTGGATGGTATATTAAAGCTTGTTTCATAAGATGATTCTGTGTTTAAACATACACAACACGGGAATATATAATAACAGTTATGCACTATACCTAATTATTATGAAATTTGTATAGTTAATAGTTTCACTTCGAAACAATTTTGTTTATAATGGTGATTGGGATGTATTAGCATAGCTTTGTAAATTGAGGTGTATACATACACACCATTTGTTTCATTATTCTTTAAAGAAGGAGAGATTCTATGTCTAGCACTAAAGGTCTTGAAGGTATCACCGCAACACAATCACAAATAAGCTCAATCATCGACGATAAACTGACATACGTCGGTTATGATATCGATGATTTAACAGAAAATTGTAGTTTCGAAGAAGTGGTTTATTTATTATGGAATCTTAAATTACCGAACGAAGAGGAATTAGCATCATTTAAAGCAGAACTAGCTGAAGAAATGGCCGTTCCTCAAGGAATTATCGATCACTTGAAATCATATGACTTATCATCCGTCCATCCGATGGCAGCTGTTCGTACAGCGGTATCGATGTTAGGATTATATGACAATGAAGCAGATGAAATGACGGAAGAAGCAAACCGTCGAAAAGCACTTCGTTTACAAGCTAAAATCTCAACGATCGTAACAGCTTTCGGACGCATCCGAAATGGCGAAGAGCCAGTTTCTCCTAAGAAGGAGCTAAGCTTTGCTGCTAACTTCCTATACATGTTAAATGGTAAAGAACCTGAAGACATTGAAGTTGAAGCATTTAACAAAGCGTTAGTCCTTCATGCTGACCATGAGCTTAATGCATCTACCTTTACATCACGTGTCTGTGTCGCTACATTATCAGATGTTTATTCTGGTGTAACAGCAGCAATTGGTGCGCTAAAAGGACCATTGCACGGTGGCGCGAACGAGCGTGTTATGAAGATGTTAAGTGAAATTGGCGAAGAAGATAACGCTATTCCATACATCAAAGAAAAATTTGCCAACAAAGAAAAAGTTATGGGTATGGGCCACCGCGTGTACGAAAATGGTGACCCACGCGCGAAGCATTTACGCGACATGTCTCGCCAATTAACGAGCATAACAGGCGAATCAAAATGGTATAACATGTCTGTCAAAATTGAAGAATTCATTAAAGAAGAAAAAGGTTTACCTGCTAACGTAGACTTTTACTCTGCTTCGGTTTATCACAGCTTAGGTATTGAGCATGATTTGTTCACGCCAATCTTTGCAGTGAGTCGTGTGTCAGGTTGGTTAGCGCATATTCTTGAGCAATATTCAAATAACCGCCTAATTCGCCCACGTGCTGAATATGTTGGGCCAGACAAGCAGACATTTGTTCATTTAGAAGAAAGATCATAAATATGACGAAAAGCCGGGCAACCGGCTTTTGTGATGTTCAACCAATCAATATGTAAATATTAAAATTTTTAGGAGGTCATGACATTGACACAAGCGAAAAAAATTACTGTAGAAAATGGACATATGCATGTTCCAAATCAAGCGATCATTCCATACATTGAAGGTGATGGTACAGGACCAGATATTTGGGCTGCAGCATCTCGCGTATTAGAAGCAGCTGTTGAAAAAGCATATAACGGTGAAAAAGGTATTGAGTGGAAAGAAGTTTTAGCTGGTCAAAAAGCGAAAGATAACACAGGCGAATGGTTACCACAAGAAACTTTAGACACGATTCGTGAATATAAAATCGCGATTAAGGGACCACTAACAACACCAGTAGGTGGCGGTATTCGTTCTTTAAACGTTGCCCTACGCCAAGAGCTTGACTTATTCACTTGCCTACGTCCTGTTAAACACTTCTCAGGTGTTCCATCTCCGGTTAAAAAGCCTGAAGATGTCGATATGCAAATCTTCCGTGAAAATACAGAAGATATTTATGCAGGTATTGAATGGCAAGAAGGTACTGACGATGTGAAAAAAGTAGTCGACTTTATCCGTAACGAAATGGGTGTTGATAAGATCCGTTTCCCTGAAACATCAGGTATCGGCATCAAGCCTGTATCGAAAGAAGGAACAGAGCGTCTTGTCCGTTCCGCAATCGACTATGCCCTTAATGAAGGTAAACAAAGCGTGACATTAGTACACAAAGGTAACATCATGAAGTTCACTGAAGGGTCATTCAAAGCTTGGGGTTACGACCTTGCTGAACGTGAATATGGTGACAAAGTATTCACATGGAGAGAATATGACAAGATTACAGAAGAAAAAGGTCGCGACGCTGCGGATCAAGCTGAGAAAGAAGCAGTAGATGCAGGTAAAATCATCATTAAGGATGCTATCGCGGACATTTTCTTACAACAGATTTTAACGCGTCCGAAAGAATTTGACGTGGTTGCAACTATGAACTTGAACGGTGACTACATTTCTGACGCATTAGCGGCACAAGTTGGCGGTATTGGTATTGCACCAGGTGCTAACATTAACTATGAGTCAGGTCATGCGATCTTTGAAGCTACTCATGGTACTGCACCTAAGTATGCAGGTCAAGATAAAGTAAACCCTTCATCTGTTATTTTATCGGGCACACTTATGTTAGACCACTTAGGTTGGCGTGAAGCAAGTGAATTAATTCATAAAGCAATGGACAAAACAATTGCAAGTAAAGTTGTCACGTACGACTTTGCACGTCTAATGGACGGCTCTACACAAGTTAAGTGCTCTGAATTTGCTGATGAATTAATTAAAAACATGGACTAATCAAAGCTAATTGAGGAGGAGTTCAATGCCTAATAAACGTCGTAAAGTTTCTGTAATTGGAGCTGGTTTTACTGGTGCCACAACGGCATTAATGACAGCACAACAAGAATTGGCTGATGTCGTATTAGTTGATATTCCAGATATGGAAGACCCGACTAAAGGAAAAGCGTTAGATATGTTAGAAGCAAGCCCTGTACAAGGATTTGACGCTAACATTATTGGAACGTCTGATTATCAAGATACAGCAGATTCTGATGTCGTTGTTATTACAGCAGGTATTGCCCGTAAACCAGGGATGAGTCGTGACGATTTAGTTGCAACGAATGCTAATATTATGAAGCAGGTGACAGATCAAGTGGTCACTTATTCACCTAATTGCCATATCGTCGTCTTAACAAATCCAGTCGATGCGATGACGTATGCTGTTTATAAACAATCTGGTTTTCCGAAAAATCGTGTGATTGGTCAATCAGGTGTATTAGATTCAGCACGATTCAAAACATTTATTGCTCAGGAGTTAAATGTCTCTGTGAAAGATGTGACTGGTTTTGTATTAGGCGGTCACGGAGATGATATGGTACCTATGTTACGGTATTCATCCGTTGGAGGCGTTCCAGTTGAAACGTTAATTTCTAAGAAACGCTTAGATGAAATCGTTGAACGCACGCGTAAAGGTGGCGGTGAAATTGTTGGCTTGTTAGGCAATGGATCAGCCTATTATGCACCTGCAGCTTCCATAACAGAAATGGTTGAAGCCATTCTGAAAGATCAACGTCGAATGTTGCCAGCGATTGCCTATTTAGAAGGCGAGTATGGCTATCACGATATGTATCTTGGCGTACCAACTATTTTAGGTGGCGATGGTATTGAACAAGTCATTGAGCTTGATTTAAATGAAGATGAACGAACTCAGCTTGATCAGTCAGCTGAATCTGTCAAACACGTCATGCATGTTTTAGATAATCAAGATTAAACAAAAGGTCCGAGATAGCAGGATGTTCATTTGTACAAAAGGCAAATGTTTGAGTGTCGTAACAGTTAAGCACTCATGAAGCGGAATCAAAACGCGTAGACTCCTGTGGGAACAGTACGAGTCTCGAGACCCCGCAGGAAGCGTTTTTCTTCCGAGGGATGCACCTGCGTCTTCTAGCAGCGCTTCGTGGCAGGCTTCCTCGGTGGAAGTTGCAAGGCAGCTTATTCGATGATGGTGCCTGGCTCGAGCCGTGCCCACGGAAAGCGAAGTGTTTTGATGGAGCGTCAATTAAGCAGAAACCCGAACGATTTATTTTCTAATTAAATCGTTCGGGTTTTCTTTGCTTGATGAGGTTTTGTGCTAAGATCTTTTTATTATGAATCAGCGTGATATAGTGAACAAATACTTCAACTATTATATAATAAAAGGAAAAGCCTGATTAATATTTGGGAGTTGTTGGATTCATGACTAAAAAATTATTAATTGTAGATGATGAGCTATCAATTACAACACTTATTGACCACCATGCAACTGAGGAAGGGTTTCAAACGACAGTCGTTCATGATGGACAAGCAGCGTTAGACTCTTTGAAGCATAACACATTCGATTTAGTCGTATTAGACCTCATGTTACCAGAAGTAGACGGTGTTCAAGTATGCCAAAAAATGCGCGCTGAACAATACCAGACGCCTGTTATTATGTTGACGGCTAAAGGTGAAGAAGAAGATAAAATTGCGGGGTTAAATGTCGGTGCGGACGATTATATGACCAAACCGTTTAGCCCAAAGGAATTAATGGCTCGTATTCATGCCGTATTACGTCGTTTCACTTCATCACAGCCTTCATCAGATGACACCATTAAATTGCATGATGTCACAATCGATGAAGATTATTATCAAGTCTATAAGCAAGGGGAACCTGTTAGTTTTACTCAAAAAGAATTCGAATTATTGCTTTATCTAGCCAAGCAACCCGGTAAACCAGTCAGTCGTGATGTTTTATTAAAAGACATTTGGGATTTCGATTATATGGGGGATACGCGTATGGTTGATGTCCATATTAGCCACTTGCGAGATAAATTAGAAGATAATCCAAAAAAACCAACGCTCATTAAAACGGTAAGAGGAGTTGGTTATAAGATTGAGGGATCATAAGTGAGAACTGTTATAGAAAAGCGGACAATTATTTTATACATCGTCTTTAGTATTATTATGATTGTCTTGATTGGTGCATTATTTAATCAAATCGCTCGTTATTACGTGACAAGTGCTTATGAAGATCAATTAATGGGAGAGGCACCGTATATCGCAGAACAAATTGGTCAAAGCTCGATGAATTCTAAACAAAACACGCTTGATGATTACAGCCGTCAATTTAATGTCGATTTATTCTATGAAAATCCATCTGAAGAACGCATTTTACATACATTTCAAAACGACCAATTAAATGTGATTCGAACGATTCGGAACAATACCGATGATTTTGGTTATGCGACGTTAATCAATAATCGTTTAATGATGACGTACACTTATGACAATCAAGATTATTTAACGATCACGACAAAGCCTTTACCTCTTCCGGCATTGTCTCAAACGATTTGGTGGAGTGTGTTCGCTTTTTCATTGTTTACGGCGATATTATTGTGGCGTTTCGGTAATCGGTTATATGATAGTTATGTTGAACCTGCTATTCAAGCAACGGAAACATCTAAAGAATTAGCAAGTGGTAATTATGAAGCGAGAGTTGATGAGTTACCGTATGGTGTAGCATCGGAGTTAGGGCTATTAGTTAATCGATTAGGACGTCATTTGCAATACGTCACGACGAAATATGAAAACCAAAACAGTCGTTTAAAGACCGTTGTCAATAATATGGAAAGTGGCGTGTTATTAATTAATGAAAAAGGGATGACACGATTGGTTAATGATGCTTTCATTAATCAATTTGAAACGAAGTCTATTCCATTTATTGGCGAAATATACTATGACGTTATTTTACAGGACCAAATTAATAATGCCATTCAAGAGGCGATATTTACTGAAGATAAATTACAACAAACGATTGAAACACATGACGGACGGTTCTTTGAGTTATATTTGGCTCCAATTAAAGGACAAGAAAGCGATTGGCGTGGCGTTGTCATTGTATCTCATGAAATAACCGAAATTAAACGTCTAGAACGAGTGCGTAAAGATTTTGTTGCGAATGTGTCACATGAACTGAAAACGCCTGTCACATCGATCCAAGGGTTTGCTGAAACATTGCTCGATGCTCCGGCGATGGACGAAGAAAAACGAGGTCAGTTTTTAACGATTATCAAAAAAGAAACGAAAAGGCTCAATATTTTAGTTCAAGACTTATTAGATTTATCTGTATTAGAAAAAGAAGGTTATAGTCTTAAACGGTCTGAGTTTGACGCTCAATCATTAGTGGAAGACGTCACAGCCGTTGTAAAATCGCAAATCGAAGCTAATTCGTTAACATTAAAGTTTAATTGCGATCATGAATTAAAGATCAAAGCAGATTATTACCGCATTTATCAGTTAATGTTAAATTTAATTCATAACGCGATTCAATATACTGAAGAAGGTGGGACAATCACGTTAGATGTTCTTCATGATGGTGAATCGATTGTCATTAGTGTTTCGGATACAGGTATTGGAATTCCAAAATCGGCGCATGAACGAATTTTTGAGCGATTCTACCGAGTTGATAAAGCGAGAAGCCGTCATTCTGGAGGAACAGGTTTAGGGTTGTCGATTGTGAAGCATATTGTTGAAGCTCATGAAGGATCCATAGCTTTAGATAGTGAAGAAGGACATGGAACTACGATTTACGTCACGTTACCGCAATAAACGATGGCTATTTGTTATACTAATTAGTGGTTGAATGAATATTTGAAGAGGTGTTCAATATGGCAAAAGAGTTAGTGTTAATCGATGGTAACAGTATTTTATATCGATCGTTTTTCGCCTTACCGTTGTTAAGTAACGAGCAAGGTGTTCATACGAATGCTGTATTCGGTTTTACGAAAATGTTATTAAAAGTATTTGAAGATCATGATCCATCACATATATTAGTGGCATTTGATGCTGGTAAAACAACATTCCGACACGAGACGTATCAAGAATATAAGGGTGGCAGGCAGAAGACACCGCCTGAATTGTCTGAGCAATTTCCGATCGTTCGTGAGGTGCTAGATGCTTTCGGCGTAAAATATTATGAACTTGATCAATACGAAGCCGACGATATTATCGGCACAATTGTAAAAGAAGCGGACAATGCAGGTCACCCGACCACTGTCTATTCGGGTGACAAAGATTTATTACAATTAGCCTCAAACAACACACAAGTGTCGCTAACGCGTAAAGGTGTAAGTGAAATAGAAACGTACACACCTGAGACGATACAAGATAAGATGGGGATTTCAAAAGAGCAGATTATTGATTTAAAAGCATTGATGGGCGATCAATCGGATAATATCCCTGGTGTACCAGGAGTTGGAGAGAAAACGGCTGTTAAATTAATCAATCAGTTTGGAACTGTGGAGTCCATCTATGACAATTTAGACAATGTATCAGGCAAAAAATTAAAAGAAAAACTTGAAGCCAATCATGATGAAGCAATAATGAGTAAACAGCTTGTGACGATTAAGCAAGATTCGCCACTTGAGATCTCATTACAAGATTTAAACTATAGCGGGTATGAATCAAAAGATGTCTTAGAAGTGTTTAAGACGTATGGCTTTCAATCGTTGATTCAGTCGGTTGATGGTGGTCATGAATCTTCGTATGAAACCGTTGATTTTGAGGTCATCGATGATTTCAATGATGTTCAACTCGATTCAAAGGCTAATCTGTTGTATATGGAAATGCTCGATGACAACTATCACGAAACCGAGATTATTGGTTTCGGTTTAGTAAATAGTCATGGAACCTATATGTTACCGACATCTGTCTTAGAACAAGAAGCTTTTCGAAACTTTTTAAACGACAATGACCAACCTAAACTAGTCTTCAATAAAAAAGCGTTAGTTGTAGCGTTAAAATGGCGGGGTATAGAAGTTCAAGGTATTGAATTCGATTTACAGTTAGCAGCATATATTGCCAATCCGTCTAGTCATGACGGAAATATTACGTCCATAGCGAATCACTATAACGTAGCTAACGTATCGTACGATGAAGAAATTTACGGCAAAGGAGCCAAACAGCATTTGCCTGACGAATCAACCTATTATGATCACATTGTTCGCAAAGCAATCGCAGGCTATCAGCTATTTGATATATTACAACAAGAGTTAAAACAAAATGAACAAGAATCGTTATATTACCAATTAGAAATGCCGTTATCAAGTATATTAGCTAATATGGAGTACAATGGGATCAAAATTGATGTCGAACGCTTACAAACGATGAACCAAGACTTGACTGAACGGTTAGATTCCATCGAAAAGCGGATACATGAATTAGCCGGTTCAGAATTCAATATTAATTCGCCGAAACAGTTAGGTAAAGTGTTATTCGAAGACTTGGAGTTACCGGTCATCAAAAAAACAAAAACGGGTTATTCAACGTCAGCCGATGTTTTAGAGAAACTACAACATGAACACGAAATTGTCGATCAAATTCTCCATTATCGACAACTATCGAAATTACAGTCGACGTATCTTGAAGGCCTAATGAAAGTCGTTCATGAAGACAATCAAAAGATTCATACACGGTTCAATCAAGTGTTAACACAAACAGGTCGTCTTAGCTCAGTTGAACCAAACTTACAAAATATCCCGATCAGGTTAGAAGAAGGTCGCAAAATTCGCCAAGCGTTCATTCCATCGGGTGACAATGCTGTCTTATTTGCGGCGGACTATTCGCAAATCGAATTGCGAGTGCTTGCTCACATCGCGAATGACGACAAATTAATCGAAGCGTTCAACAATGGCAAAGATATTCACACACAAACAGCGATGGACGTGTTTGATGTAAAGGAGGAAGAGATCGATGACTTGATGCGTCGCCAAGCTAAAGCCGTGAACTTCGGTATTGTTTATGGCATTAGTGACTACGGGTTAAGTCAAAATCTCGGTATTTCTCGTAAAGAAGCGGAACAATTTATTAACAAGTATTTTGAGAGCTACCCAGGGGTTAAACAGTACATGGATGATATCGTCACGCGAGCGAAACGTGACGGTTATGTTGAAACGATTATGAATCGTCGCCGTTACTTGCCAGATATTAATAGCCGTAATTTCAATAAGCGTAGTTTTGCTGAGCGAACGGCAATGAACTCACCGATTCAAGGAAGCGCGGCCGATATTATTAAGCAAGCGATGATCGATGTCACGACTAAATTAGCTGAAACGGATATTCAAGCAACGATGCTGTTGCAAGTGCATGACGAGTTAATTTTTGACGTTGCGAAAGAGGATGTTGAATCGCTTGAAGCTATTGTGAAAGAGGCGATGGAACAAACCGTTGATTTATCAGTACCGTTAACCGTTGATTACGCTTATGGTGACACTTGGTACGATGCGAAATAATAGAGGAGAACAAGTATGCCAGAATTACCAGAAGTCGAAACAGTAAGACGCACATTATCAGAGTTAGTCGTTGGCAGAACGATTGATGATGTCGTCGTTGATTACGCAGGTATTATAAAAGAACCAGATGATCAATATGAATTTACAGCAAGACTGAAAGGTCAAACGATCCAATCAGTCGGACGTTTAGGCAAGTTTTTATTGTTTGATTTAACAGATGATGTGTTAGTGTCGCATTTACGGATGGAAGGGAAATATGGAGTGTTTCCGAATGATGAGCCTGTTGATACGCATACGCATGTTCGTTTTCAACTCGATCATAATCAAGAATTACGTTATAAAGACGTTCGTAAATTCGGCACGATGCATCTAAAACGTAAAGGGACTGAATTAGACACACCACCGATTAGTAAATTAGGGTTAGAACCGTTTAGTGATGATTTTACTCCCGATTATTTATATGACCGATTAATGAAAACGACACGTTTACTCAAGCCAACGTTATTAGATCAAGCGATTGTGACAGGATTAGGAAATATTTATGTCGATGAAGTGTTATTTTATAGTCGATTACACCCTGAACGTGTAGCGAATACGTTAACGTATGATGATGTGAAAGTGTTACATGAAGCAATTGTTCAGGTCTTAACACAAGCGATCGAAAAAGGTGGTACATCGATTCGTACGTATCTAAATTCGATTGGTGAAATCGGCTTATTTCAATTAGATTTAACGGTGTATGATCAAACGGACAATCCATGTGTAGTCTGTCAACAACCTATCGTGAAAACAAAAGTTGGAGGTAGAGGGACTCATTTTTGCCCTCATTGCCAACCCGTCTATCGCTAACAGCTTATAAGCTCTTTTCATAAGATAAACAGAACCCCTTATGAAAGGAGCTTTTTCACTTGGTTGATGTCATCATGATGGTGCTGTTACTTAGTTTGGCGGTTAGTTTTGACAGTTTCTTCTTTGGAATGACCTATCAATTACGTCACATTTCTGTTCCTAAAGAGACAATCGCGATTGTCGGTCTCGTCACGGCGTTAAGCTTTTTTGTCGGGCATTTAATCGGCGATGGCATTCGGTTTATGGTTCCAATGCTAACCGATATCATAGGCAGTTTAATATTTGTCGTGATTGGATGTTGGGTGATCGGTCAGTGGGTACAGGATCAAAAGGTTAAATTTAAAAAGCATCAAGAAAATGGTGAAATGACTTTTAATTTAACACTTATATGGAATATTTTAAAACAACCACAAACAGCTGACCGCGATCATTCGGGTACGATTACAGGCATTGAAGCGGTGATGATTGCGTTAGCGTTATCGCTTGATTCATTGGCTAGTGGCATAGGTGCTGCTTTTCTTCAAATTTCAGTATTTCAAACGTCTATGATGATTGGGTTATGTTCTATTGCTTTTCTTTATAGCGGGTTGTGGTTAGGGCGTTGGTGTCAGCAGTTTAACTGGGTTCATGCACTGTCATTTTTGCCAGGTGTTATTTTAATTAGTTTAGGATTATGGCATTTTATACAATAAGGGGTGTTCGTATGTCATTAGTTGTAGGATTAACAGGTAGTATTGCGACAGGTAAATCGACGGTTTCGAATATGTTGACAAACTGGGGAATACCAGTGATCGATGCTGATCGTATTTCGCGCCAGGTCGTTGAAGTAGGAGAACCAGCATATCAACAAATTGTTGACACATTTGGCGAGGAAGTGTTGCATGACGATAAGACATTGAACCGGGAAGTGCTCGGGTCGATTGTGTTTAAACGTGATGACGAACGACAAAAATTAAATCAAATTATTCATCCGCATATTCGACAAACGATGCTCGATCAACGTGATCAATTGAAAGAAGAAGGACATCCAATCATTGTAATGGATATACCGTTACTGTTTGAAAGTGAGTTATTTGATTATGTGGATAAAGTGCTCGTTGTTTATGTCGATCCGGATGTTCAACTAGCACGGTTAACTGAACGTGATCAAGTATCAGAAGACCAAGCGTTGAAGCGGATTAACGCACAAATCCCAATAACTGAGAAAAAGAAACGAGCTGATGCCATTATTGATAATGGTGGTACGGTTGAATCGAGTCGTGAGCAGTTGTTGTCGGTCTTAGAAAAATGGGAGATTAACACGTCCTCATTTAAGTCATAATTTTTTTGTTTTTTTCACCACAATCTCTCACAAGAATGCGTTTAATGTGTTATACTATTATTGATAAAACGTTATACAATTGAGCGTAAGATGCATGGTGAGGGGGACTTCAAATGAACGCAACAAAAGTAGCAATTAATGGATTTGGTCGAATCGGACGCATGGTGTTTCGACGTGCGATGAAAGATGATCAATTGGATGTCATAGCCATTAATGCAAGTTATCCGGTTGAAACGCTTGCTCATTTAATACGTTATGATTCAGTACATGGTCATTATGATGGGACGGTCGAAATTGACGGTGATCATTTAGTGATTGACCAACAAGTTGTTCAAACAGTATCGAATCGTAATCCTGCTGAATTACCTTGGGATGAATTAGGTATTGATATTGTCATTGAAGCTACAGGTAAATTTAATTCAACTGAACAGGCACAACCACATATAGATGCAGGTGCACAAAAAGTCGTGTTAACTGCACCAGGCAAGCCAGCTGATCAAACGATTGTGATGGGGGTTAACGAATCAGACTACAACCCGAACGACCATCAAGTTATTTCAAATGCGTCTTGCACGACGAACTGTCTAGCACCTGTTGCTAAAGTTTTACATGAAAACTTCGGAATTGAAAGCGGTTTAATGACGACAGTGCATGCGTTT
The DNA here is from genome assembly GCF_040545925.1 of Alkalibacillus flavidus. Classification (NCBI taxonomy): domain Bacteria; kingdom Bacillati; phylum Bacillota; class Bacilli; order Caryophanales; family Bacillaceae; genus Alkalibacillus; species Alkalibacillus flavidus. The sequence continues at coordinate 184,298 of NZ_JBEPMX010000002.1, read as the reverse complement.
ACGAACGATCAACAAAACTTAGATAACCCACATAAAGATTTACGACGCGCACGCGGGTGTACACAGTCGATTATTCCAACATCTACGGGTGCTGCTAAAGCAATCAATGACGTGTTGCCTGACTTGAAAGGTAAATTACACGGTATGGCTTTGCGTGTACCAACGCCGAATGTATCCTTAGTCGATCTCGTTGTCGATTTGGAGACAGATGTGACAGAGGAAGAGGTTAATCAAGCGTTTGTTGAGGCGATGAATGGTGAATTAAATGAGTATTTATCTATTAATCAAGATCCACTTGTATCGATCGATTATACGACATCGCCTTATTCATCAATCGTAGATGGTTTATCAACGATGGTGATGGATAATCGTAAAGTGAAAGTATTAGCTTGGTATGATAATGAATGGGGTTATTCATGTCGTGTCGTCGATCTTGTTCGATATGTAGGCAATCAATTAGTCATTCATCAAACATAAAGTGAGAGGGTCCCGATTGTTTTCGGGATCTTTTTAATTTGTATGACGATTTTCTCCATACGCTTATCGGTTGGAATGTGATAAAATGATAGTCACATGAAACATTAGAAGGTGACAGTATATGAACCGCTCGATGATCATATTTTCGTTAATATTTTTCATTATAGGAAGTGTTCTCTATGTGACGACACGTGAAGAAGTAGAAGTTGTCTCAGGAGAAACGTTATTAGACGATGTCAACGGTAATCCAATCCAACAAATGCGGATCGAAAAACATAATTTTAATAGTGGTATCCCGTTTCAATTTGCTGAATTAGCTAATGAAAGTGAACAATCTAAAATAGTGGATACGATTGAACAACTTGAATTAAAGCCGATTTCGGGGAATTTCCATCAAGTGGCTTATACGGTTTATATTGAGCACGACTCAGATTACGGCTCGAGGCCATTATCACTTAGAATGACAGAAGATTATTTGCAAACGCCTAATATGCAAGACACTTACCACGTCGTCGGTGAGAACAGATTGATAGAAGCGATTGAGTCTCTCGATTTAAACTGGAATTCGCCAAATCGAGGAAATAACTAACCAACAATTTATGACGGTCATACATATTTGTTATACTAAATATACGATTCAGTGAATAAAAGTCAGAGGTGCGAAATCATGAGATGCCCAAATTGCGATGAAAAAACGACGAGAGTGTTAGATTCACGTCCAATAGATGAAGGGAAATCCATACGTAGACGCCGCGAATGCGACGGTTGCCAGTATCGTTTCACAACATTTGAACGTGTTGAGGAAATCCCATTAATCGTTGTGAAGAAAGAAGGGACACGTGAGGAATTTAATCGTGAGAAGCTTAAGCGAGGCTTGATTAAAGCGTGCGAAAAGCGACCGGTTTCACTTGAACAAATCGAGCAAGTAGCATTTGAGGTAGAGCGCGATTTGCGTGATGCAGGTAATTCCGAAATTATGAGTCATGATATTGGTGAACTCATTATGGACAGGTTAGCTGAAGTGGACGAAGTAGCATACGTCCGATTTGCATCCGTGTATCGTCAGTTTAAAGATATCAATGTGTTCATGAACGAATTGAATGACATGATTAATCGGACAAAGAATAATTCGTCGTGATCAGGAGGTGAAGAACGTGCAAGATCGAATGAAACATTTATTGCCTAATGACCAGTGCGTCATTATGAAACGGACGGCATTTTTTGAAGATGTTCACGCAGTATTGACTTTGTTATACCAACCGTTAATTGGGATGAAGAGTGTTGCGCTGTATCAAATGCTTTGGCGTGAACATGATGCTCGTTCTTCACAGTTATCACACCATCATCTGATGGGGTTGTTAAATATGTCCTTAGATGATGTTTACGAAGCACGTCAGAAGTTGGAAGGCATTGGTTTATTGAAAACATTCAAGCACGATGATACGTATCGAACGTATTATTATGTTTTAAGAAGACCGGTTTCGGCCTATCAATTTTTTGATCACCCGACGTTATCGATTTTATTAGAACATCATGTCGGAAAAGAAACACACCAATCATTGCAACAACGTCTAGCGCCAACACCTCAACTCGATCAATCAGTAGAAGATGTGACCGTTCATTTCGATGACGTGTTTACGACGTTAAAACATAAACGACAGCCGGTTCAGGAAACGCAAGATGAGTCACTTGTTATTAATACTGAATTACCGCTAGAGTGGTTGTATAAAATGTTAACGCAACAACAAATCGAACCGAAACACATTTTAACGAACGCCAATTTATCGTATATGGAAAAAGTTATCAAAATTTATGACGTTGATTATTTAGAGTTGGAAAAAGCCTTGCTGTGGGCCATTAATGAAGATGCTGTATTTGACCGTCAAGAATTCCTTGATATGTGCAAAGATATTTATCATAAAAAGCATGGGTCTGTACCACCGCGTTTATATGCTAAACATGAAGCAATGGAAGAAACGCAACCAGAATCGACACAGCCTCAAGAGAAAACGACGGCAACGAAACAAGAACGTTTAGTGCAACATTTTAATCAAATTACACACCGAGAATTATTAGAAGACTATGCGAGTTCCGGTTTGGCCTCTATGAAAGAAGTTGACATGCTAACACAAGTGATGGAGGAGCACGGTCTAACACAACCGGTCATGAATGTTCTCGTTCATTATGTCCTTAACAAAAACGCAAAGAAGCTTAACCGCAGTTATATTGAAACGATTGCCGCTCATTGGAGTCGGGAAGGTATTAAAACGGCAGAACAAGCGATGAATTTAGCTAAGCAAGAACATAAAATGTATCAAACGTGGCAACAGAAAAAACAACAGCGCTCGTCAGCTAAGCAATCGCCATCCAAAAAATCAAATGAAGTCATACCGAAATGGTTCAAACAGCAAAAAGAACAAAAACAGAAACAATCACAAGCCACACCAAATGAAGAACAGCAATCAGAGGAACGCGATGAAGAATTAGAAGCCTTTTTCAAAAGCTTTTCGCAACCGAAACAATAGTTGAAGGATGATGACGATGGAACCGATCCAATCAGCCTTAAATAGTTGGCTGAAAAACAATGAAAACTTTCAAACATCGATGAATGACATGCGCGACAAAATTTTGCAATCAGAGCGTATTCAGGCGCTATTAGCCGAACACCCAGAACTAACGCGAGAACAGATTGATAAACAATTAATTAAATTGTACGAATATGATTATCAATCGCTTAATTGTAAGAAATGTCCATCGCTCGAAGGCTGTATCAATGTGATTCCTGGCTATGTTCCTGAGGCTCACGTACAGAATGGTCGAATTAAATTGATGTATCATGAGTGTCAACGCAAACAAAAAGCGATTCAAATGGAAAAACAACGCTCATTTGTCCAAAGTTTGCATATGCCAAAGGAAGTCCACGAAGCTAGTTTTTCGCAAATTAAATTAGATGTAACAGGCCGTTCGGAAGCATTGAAGCGGATCCAGCAATTTTTTAAAGATAGTCAAGATCAATTACCGCAAAAAGGGCTGTTCTTACACGGTAGTTTTGGTGTAGGTAAAACGTATATGTTAGGCGCATTAGCTCAAGAATTAGCGACGATCCAGGTGGACACGATGTTTATTTATATGCCTGAATTTGTCCGTGAAATGAAAGCATCGATTAGCGATTCGACGATTAACGAAAAGATTGATCGGTTTAAACGGGCATCGGTTCTCGTTTTTGATGATATAGGGGCCGAATTTTCTTCAGCATGGTTCAGGGATGAAGTGCTCGGGGCGATTTTACAATTCCGTATGATGGAACGCCTGCCTGTATTTTTTACATCGAATTATGATTTAAATGAACTAGAGTTAATGTTTTCAAAAGTCGGTAAGTCCGATTTAGAAGAAGTAAAAGCCGCCCGAATTATGGAACGTATTAGACAAGTGAGTGAACCTGTTGAAGTGACAGGCGATAACCACCGCGACCTATAATTGTTTAGGTCGCGTTTTCATGTTTTCCTCCTTTTTTTCATACGGTGTAATATCGACTGTGATGAAAGAGGGATGAATCATGAAAGAATGGGTATTACGTTTTGAAACAGCTGCTGATGCAAGGCAGTGGGTTATGTTTTCGCATCAAGACAAGCAATTTTTTAGTCATGTTACTAATGATCCAAATGTCGTACGAATGATTGCGACCGAAAGTGTTTTGTGGTCTCGTTGGTTAGATTTACTATTTTCTTATGTGCAAGCTGTGATGGTACCGAAACATTCAAAGCGAATGTTGAAAGATCATTATTACTTAGTCGACGAAGAGATTGAGCAAATTATGCCGTTTGTTTTAAACCTTAGTGAGGATACGTTGCCATTACATAGTCAATTAACATCCTTGTATTCACATTTAGTTCGTTACGTCCACCAATTAGAAACGCCTTATGACATCAGCTTGTCAAATCTCGAGCTATTTATGTTTGATGGTCACTCAGATTGGGTTGATGTTGTTGGATATGCGATTGACGAGTGGCAATTTGAAATGCAATTCCAAGATCAAATGGAGCGATTACGGCAATGGATTGATCAATCAAGATCATTGTATCGTCGTATCGATGTGTATGATGCTGATGTATTGTTGTTTTTCGATGATACAGGCAAACGGATCGATCAACCGACAGAAAGGGTTATAACTGATTACTTGATCATTCCCTCGTTAACGAATGGCCTGTTATCTTTAAGGCCAGAATTGATCAACATTTTTACTAATTATCGAAAGACGCATGCATTGTATCAAGTTAAAAATTTGTTTCAAGAACGCGCAACTATTTTTGAGGAGCATGAATTTCCACATGAAATAAACAACCTATCAAGAAGTTGATCAATAGATATTGATTTTTATCATAAACATCGATATAATACGTACATAATATACGTGTTATGTGTTGATGAGGATAGAAACAATTTAACACAGCTTTACAGAGAAGGAAGTCATGGCTGAAAACTTTCAAGTATGCTAAATTGTTTACCACCTCGGAGCAGTTGTTGTGAACGGAATAATACTTTTCTCAGTAATAATGACCGTCACGTCGGCGTTAACGACGACTTGAGAGCTGCTTATATGAAGCAGAATCAGGGTGGAACCACGGGTTAATCACACTCGTCCCTTTTGGATTAAGGGACGAGTGTTTTTTAATGGTCTTAGATAACGTAATAATCATTAAAGAAAGGTGGAAATTTAACATGAGTGAGATGATTCAAGTAACGTTTCCTGATGGAAATGCAAAGGAGTTTCCACAAGGAACGACGACAGAAGATATTGCTGGCTCGATTAGTTCTGGCTTGAAGAAACAAGCGTTAGCGGGCAAGTTTAATGGTGAGATGGTTGACTTACGTACGCCATTGTATGACGATGGTGACATTCAAATTGTGACGTATCGCGATGAAGAAGGATTAGAAGTGTTGCGCCATTCAACGGCTCATTTAATGGCACAAGCGATTAAACGTTTATACGGCGATGTAAAACTAGGCGTAGGTCCGGTCATTGAAGGCGGATTTTATTATGACATCGATATGGAGGAAACGATTTCGCCGGAAGACCTACCTAAAATCGAAAAAGAAATGAAGAAAATCGTCGATGAAGCGCTAGAAATTCAACGTGTTGATGTGTCGCGTGAGGAAGCGAAAGAACGTTACCGCAAAATCGGTGATGACTTGAAGTTAGAATTAATTGATGACATCCCTGAAGGCGAGCAAGTGTCGATCTATGAACAAGGTGAATTCTTTGATTTGTGTCGCGGTGTACATATTCCGCACACAGGCAAAATTAAAGTCTTCAAATTACTATCGATCTCAGGCGCTTATTGGCGTGGCGATAGTAACAATAAAATGTTGCAGCGTGTTTATGGTACCGCGTTTGAAAAGCAAAGTGAGCTAGATGAACATTTACGTCTGCTTGAAGAAGCGAAAGAGCGTGACCACCGTAAACTTGGAAAAGAGCTTGAAATCTTTACGGTCTCACAAAAAGTCGGACAAGGGTTACCACTTTGGCTTCCGAAAGGGGCAACGATAAGACGTACGATTGAACGCTATATTGTTGATTTAGAAGAGCGTTTAGGTTATGACCATGTGTACACACCTGTATTGGGCAGTGTTGATTTGTATAAAACGAGTGGACATTGGGATCATTACCAAGACGACATGTTCCCAACAATGGAAATGGATAATGAAGATTTAGTGTTACGTCCGATGAATTGTCCGCACCACATGATGGTATACAAAAATCAACTATATAGTTATCGTCATTTACCAGTCCGTATTGCTGAACTCGGCACAATGCATCGTCACGAAATGTCAGGTGCTTTAGCTGGCTTGCAACGTGTTCGTGCGATGACGCTGAATGATGCGCACATCTTCGCACGTCCAGACCAATTAAAAGAAGAATTCATGCGCGTCGTGCACATGATTCAAAATGTTTATCAAGACTTTGGATTAAACGATTACTATTTCCGCTTATCATATCGTGATCCAGCTGATAATGAGAAATACGTTGATAATGATGAAATGTGGAATAAAGCAGAGGCGTTATTAAAAGAAACGATGGAAGAAATGGATGTTGATTATGTCGAAGCACAAGGCGAAGCGGCATTCTATGGTCCGAAATTAGACGTCCAAGTGAAAACAGCTCTCGGAAAAGACGAAACACTATCGACTGTCCAGCTTGACTTCCACTTACCGAATCGTTTTGATTTAACGTATATTGGTGAAGACGGGAAAGAACACCGTCCAGTGGTCATTCACCGTGGTGTTGTATCAACGATGGAACGTTTCGTAGCATTCTTAATTGAAGAATATAAAGGGGCATTCCCGACGTGGTTAGCACCAGAGCAAGTTCGCATTATTCCAGTGTCTTTAGATGCGCATATGGATTATGTGAAGAAAGTTGAAGAGAAGCTACAATACGCTGGTATTCGTGTTGATACGGACCTACGCGATGAGAAATTAGGTTACAAGATCCGTGAATCGCAAACACAAAAAATTCCTTATTCACTCGTCCTAGGTGATCAAGAAATGAACGATGAAGCAGTCAACATCCGTCGTTACGGTGAACAAGACAGCGAAACAATCTCATTAGACAACTTCGTCAATCGCATTGTTGATGAAGTGCAAAATCGTAAACTTTAGTTTGTTAGGTAGTCCCTCATGAAGTGGGGCTACCTTTTATTTAAAAATAGTTGTTGTAAATTACAATGTTGATTTGATATACAATTATAAGCACTGAGTTGTTGAATTGTGAGAAGCGAAGGTGGCGACTCCTGGTCGACTAAAAGCGTTCACGTCCTGCGCCTGCGAGTACTCGGCGCAGAATTAGTCAAGGAAGCTTATGAAATCAGCTTTTGTGGCCAACGTCGACACTAGACCATCCGGGTCGTCGGAAAGCGTCCACCGGCAGCGGATCACAATATCAACAACGGACTTTGAGAAAAGCTTTATTTTGAAAATGATTATGCTAAAAACAGTTGACAGGTTCTATACAACTCGTTATACTAGGTTAAGTAATTGAATAAGGCGAAGGAACGACAAGTAGAAGCACCCGCTTCTCACCTGATTGACGCATGAAAGCAGTTGACAGGTAACTTAATTTTCGCATTTTATACGCCTAAAGCGTATCTAACGACGAAATAAGTATGTGTGGGTGCAGTATGTGTACCGACACTTTTTTTATGCTTATTAAGCGACGATAACGCAAACCACTTGTCTTGCGGCGCCTTAACTTTTAAAGATTTTTTGGAGGTGGCTCACTATTAGCAAGGATATGAATGTTAATGAGGGGATCCGTGCCAAAGAGGTACGTCTCATTGATGTCAATGGTGAACAATTAGGAGTTAAATCACGTCAAGAAGCATTAGATATTGCGGAAAATGCCAACTTAGACCTCGTCTTAGTTGCGCCAAATGCGAAACCACCCGTAGCTCGTATTATGGACTATGGTAAGTATCGCTTTGAACAGCAGAAGAAAGAAAAAGAACAACGCAAGAACCAAAAAACAGTTCAAGTGAAAGAAGTTCGTCTAACACCTCAAATCGAGGATCATGACTTTAACACGAAAGCGCGTAATGCGCAGAAGTTCTTGAAGAAGGGCGATAAAGTCAAAGTTAGTGTTCGTTTCCGTGGCCGTGCTATTACGCACAAAGAATTAGGCCAAGAAGTGCTTGAACGTTTCGCTGAAGCTTGTAATGAGTACAGCACAGTTGAGACGAAGCCGAAGATGGAAGGCCGTAATATGTTCTTAATGCTTGCTCCGATCAACGAAAAATAAAGTGAGCAAACTAAACAACTTTGATTCGAGGAGGATTTTATCATGCCAAAAATGAAGACGCACAAAAGTTCACAAAAGCGTTTTAAGAAAACAGGTACTGGAAAGTTCAAACGTTCTCACGCGTTTACAAGTCACTTATTCCGTAACAAGTCTAAAGACCAAAAGCGTCGTTTAGCGAAACAAACGACAGTTGCTAAAAGTGATGAAGCACGTTTAAACAAATTAATGCCTTATAAATAATAAGGATCGCGAAATAGAAAGATTAATCAGGAGGGATTACTTATGCCACGTGTAAAAGGTGGAACAGTAACACGTCAACGTCGTAAGCGTACGTTGAAATTAGCCAAAGGTTATTACGGTTCAAAACGAACGTTATTCAAAACAGCTAAACAACAAGTCATGAAATCAGGTCAGTATGCATACCGTGACCGTCGCCAGAAAAAACGTGATTTCCGTAAATTATGGATCGCACGTATTAACGCTGCGGCTCGTATGAACGACCTTTCATATAGCCGTCTCATGCACGGTCTAAAACTAGCTGGTGTTGAAGTTAACCGTAAAATGCTAGCAGAGTTAGCTGTAAATGATGAGCAAGGCTTTGCTGAATTAGCTGAAAAAGCAAAAGCAGCTTTAAAATAACGGTTAAATAAGAGTTGTCCTTAAAAAAAGGGCAGCTCTTTTTCTATATGAAAGAGGAGAGGTATTGTGACGATCTTTTTATATGTATTAGTCTTAATAGCAAGCGTTATTGCATTTATCATGATGGGGCTTGACAAATATTATGCGAAGCAAGGACACTGGCGGATTGCTGAACGTTCGTTATGGATGATAGCACTTGTTGGTGGAGCACCAGGATCATGGTTTGGCATGATTACGTTTCGACATAAAACAAAGCATGCTATATTTCAATATGGCATGCCAGCGCTAACAATTGGGTGGATGATTGTATTGCTATTCGTTTAGCCTGTCATAAAGGCTCGTCTCGTGTCATATGATACAGTAAGTGTTAGCGCATAGGGGGCGAGTCAGATGGAACATACACTATCGTGGTTAGATGATGTTAAACAGCATGTCCCTATCGTAGCCCCGGTTATGTTCATTATTTTTCATATCATTCGTCCATTTTTATTTATACCAGTGGCGGCTATATGTATTACAGGCGGTTTATTGTTTGGTTTAACATACGGTACCTTTTATTCCTGGATCGGCGTCACGTTATCAAGCTTGTTGTTTTATGGTATGGTTCACACATCTAAAACCAATCATAAAATGAATCAATTAAAAAACCACGTGAGTCATAAACTAGACGGTTTATCGACGTCTCAAGTTGTGTTGTTACGCTTAATGCCCTTTATACATTTTCATTTTATTTCGTTGCTTATGATTGAAATAACGCGAAATTTTCGTGATTATATGAAGTTACAAGTGTTGTCTAATGTGCCATTAGCCGTTTTTTATACGACACTTGGTCAATGGTTACACACATTAAGCTGGCATTATATAATCGTATTAGCAATCTTGTTTACTATTATGTTTATCATACTCAGACGGCGTGAATGGATCTGGACGTTGGATGAATATTTTGCACGTCATGCAGATTAAGTAGAAACGTAGGAGGTTATCATCGATGGATTGGAAACGACTTTACAGAATGCAGGCTGAATTAGACCAGCATATTATGAATGCGATACCGCAAACAAAAGATGAAATTTATGATGACAAAGTGTTAGCATTATATGTTGAAATTGGCGAATTGGCTAATGAAACGCGTTGCTTTAAATATTGGAGTCAAAAAGGACCAAGTGACCGAGAAACGATATTAGAGGAGTATGTCGATGGCATTCATTTTATTTTGTCAATCGGGTTAGACTTAGGCTTTCACTTTGATGATGAAGTGCTAGATATTCCTAATGTTGACCGTCTAACAACAGGTTTTCAATCGGTGTATTCAGCTATAGAACGGTTAAAGCAATCGAAAGATCGAGTTGACTATGATAGGCTTATGAATCAGTATTTGGCGTTAGGTCACGTATTATCATTTTCTACAGACGATATTGTCCAAGCTTATATCGATAAGAATGAAAAAAATCACGAACGCCAAGAACAAGGCTATTAATCCTTTGAGAAAACGCTTTATTTTCGTTATAATAGAAAAGGTGTCAAAAAATTAGTACAAAGAGGAGGACCAACATTGACGACATTAGACGATCAACTTAAGATGTTGAAAGATTTAACGGATGCAAAAGGTGTTCCGGGTAATGAGCGTGAAGCACGCGACGTCATGAAACAGTACATAACACCTTATAGTGATGAGGTGACAACAGACCATTTAGGCAGTTTAATTGCTAAAAAAGTAGGCCAAGCAGGAGGCCCGAAAGTCATGGTAGCGGGTCACTTAGATGAAGTAGGTTTCATGGTGACACGTATCGATGAAAACGGATTTCTTTATTTCCAAACGCTCGGTGGCTGGTGGAATCAAGTCATGCTGGCTCAACGTGTCACGGTCGTCACCAAACAAGGTGATGTGACAGGCGTTATTGGCTCAAAACCACCGCATATTTTATCAGCTGACCAACGTAAGAAACCTGTTGAGATTAAAGACATGTTTATTGACATTGGAGCATCAAGTAAAGAAGAAGCGGAGGAATTTGGCGTACGCCCAGGCGATTCTGTCGTGCCTTACTTTGATTTCACAGTGATGGATAACGAGAAGATGTTACTTGCAAAAGCGTGGGATAACCGAATTGGTTGCGCGATTGCGATTGATGTTTTAAAACAATTGCAAGGTGAAGATCATCCGAACGAGGTGTACGGTGTTGGTACGGTACAAGAAGAGACAGGTCTTCGTGGTGCACGTACGTCAGCTCACGCGATCAAGCCAGATATTGGCTTTGGTGTTGATGTTGGCATTGCAGGTGACATGCCAGGCGTTTCAGACAAAGAAGCGGCTGCGAAATTAGGCGACGGGCCACAAATTATTCTTTATGATGCTTCGATGATTTCGCACAAAGGTGTACGTGATTTTGTCGTTGATACAGCTGAATCGTTAGATATTCCGTTCCAATATGATTCATTAGCTGGTGGCGGAACAGATTCAGGGTCTATCCATTTAACAGCAAATGGTGTGCCATCGTTATCGATTACAGTTCCAACACGTTACATCCACTCACATGCAGCGATGTTACATCGTGATGATTACGAAAATGCGGTTAAATTAATTGTTGAAGTGATTAAGAAGCTTGACCAAGATACAGTTGAACAATTAACATTCAGCTAATCCATTAAATCAGACTATTTTCATCAGAATTGAATAATCGATTATGAATACTAACCGAGGTGATGTTTGTTATCACTTCGGTTAGTTTTTTTATGGTTTAATTGACGTCTTATACATATTTATTGAAAAATTGATTGACACAAAATGCATCGTATTTATATAATATATAACTGTAATCATAATCCTTATTATTTTTATAGGGATTATAAGGAATGGGTGATGATATGTTTTTAGAAGTGAATGACGTCGGTAAGTCATTTCATGATAATCAAAGTGGGTCGTTTCATGTTTTTTCGAATATAGACCTATCAATTGAACAAAATCAATTTGTGTCTATCTTAGGCCCTTCTGGTTGTGGTAAATCAACATTGCTATCAATGGTGGCTGGTTTAGAGTCAATCAGCGAAGGCACAATCACATTAGAAGATAGTACCATTAAACAACCTGGACCAGATCGTGGCATGGTGTTCCAAGAGCCTTCTTTATTCCCTTGGTTAAATGTTGAAGAAAATGTCATGTTCCCGCTCAAAAATAGTACTTCAAAACAGGAAGCTAAAGAAAGAGCAAATACCTTTTTACAAATGGTGCATTTAAGCCGGTTTAAACATCATTACACTCATGAACTGTCGGGTGGTATGCAACAACGTGTGGCCATTGCACGTGCTTTAGCAATGGATCCCAAAGTGTTGTTAATGGATGAACCGTTTGGGGCATTAGATGAGCAGACACGTCATATTTTGCACGATGAATTAATGAAGATTTGGCAAGAAACGCAAAAGACCATTTTGTTCGTGACACATAGTATTCAAGAGGCGATTAAACTTTCGGATCGTGTCGTAGTGATGGGAACTCGTCCAGGTCGTATTATTGCAGATTTTAACATTGACGTGCCCCGACCACGAGAACGTGATGATGCGGATGTCATTCAGTTAGAAAAAGACGTGATGGGTTTGCTAGAAGGCGAAATTAATAAAGTGTTAAAGGAAGAGCTGAGTTATGAACATAGCGATTAAACGATTGTTATTCATCATCGTGCTTTTAGGCATTTGGCAAGGCATATACGTGGCAGGATTATATCCAAACTACATCGTTCCGTCACCAGTGACTGTTGGGACAACGCTAGTTGAGGGGTTTGTCGGTGGCGATTTACTCCGGGCGTTAGCGGCTAGTTTCAAACACTTATTGATTGGACTTTCACTGTCGATTGTGATTGGAACGTTATTAGGTGTTATTCTCGGTAAATCAAAGCAAGCAGATGAAACAGCTGGAATGTATTTGATTGCTTTACAGAGCATTCCGAGTATTGTTTGGGTTCCGTTAGCGATCTTGTTGTTCGGATTTACTGAGACAGCTGTTATTTTTGTAGTTGTCGTTGGTGGCACGTTTGTGATGGCGTTAAATGTTCGCTCAGCGATTCATAACGTACCGCCACAATTTGTGCGGGCGGCAAGAACGATGGATACGAAAGGATTGCAATTGTTTTACCGTGTAGAAGTGCCAGCTAGCGTCCCTTATTTTATACAAGGTGTCCGATTAGCGTGGGCTTTTAGTTGGCGAGCATTAATGGCGGGAGAATTTTTAAGTAATGGTCCTGGTTTAGGTTATTCACTTAGCTTCGCACAAGATTATGCCAGAATGGATCAAGTTATCGGTATCATTATCATTATTGGGGTTATTGGCGCTGTCGTTGACATGCTCGTTTTCTCTAAACTCGAGACAAACGTCATGAAACGTTGGGGCTTATTAAAAACATGAGAAAGGATTGTTGAACAAATGAAACGATTAATAACTTTTGCGTTTATATTATTGATGGGCGGTATTATGGCTGCTTGTGGAAATGCATCAGCTGATAATAATGATTCAGAAACCATTACAATTGGTTATTTTCCGAACATTAACCACGTGGCCGGGATGGTCGCTGAAGAAAAAGACATGTATACAGAAACGTTACCAGATGGAACTGACGTGAACTATAAATACTTCCCAGACGGATCGGCGTTTATGACAGCCGTCGAAACAGGTGAAATTGAAGGTGGCTTGGTAGGGCCTGGACCTGCGATGAACCATTTCGCAAGTGGTGCGGATGTTAATATTGTTGGAGCAGGGTCTAAAGGAGGTACGGTCATCATGGCACGACAAGATGCAGGGATTAACTCGCCTGAAGATTTAGCTGGAAAATCGTTTATTTCACCACGCGTCGGGTGCACGCATGATGTACAATTTGAAACGATGATGAAAGAAGAATACGGTCTTACATCCGATCGTGTCGGCGGTGAAATGAAACATGTAACGGGTAAGCCAGCCACATATGCAAGCATGTTTGAAACAGGGCGCGTGGATGTCGGAACCGTTCCAGAACCGTGGGCGTCTGTTATTGAAGCAGAAGGAACAGGTAAAGTATTAGTGGATACACCTAATGTGGCATATGGTGAAACCTTACCAGCAGCTGTGTTTGTAACGTCGCAAGAATTAGTTGATAACAAGCCTGAAAAAGTACAAAATATCGTTGATGCTCACAAACAAGCAACAGAGTTTATTCAAAATAATCCTGAAGAAGCGAAAACGATTGCGATTAAGAAGATTAAAGACATTACAGACCAAGAATTATCGCAAGACGTGATTGATAACGCGTGGGAGCGAATTGAATTCTCTTATGACGTCGATGAGCAAGTGCTTCAAGATTTTATTGATTCGTCATATGATTTAGGATTTTTAGACGAACAACAGAACTTAGACGGACTAGTCGATCAATCGTTCCTAGAATCATAATCATTAAAGAACCTGTCGCTTTATATTAAAGTGACAGGTTCATTTTTTTGATTACAACTTACCGACTTCTGTTTCTAATGTTGATAACATCGTTTCTTTTTCATCTTCAGATGCTTGTTGCCAGTACATTTCGAATAAGACGCCTAACCCGGGTAACATTTTTTCTTCGCCGCTTTGGATTGCTTCGGCAATAGTTGCTTCAAGTTGTTCTTCGTTATGACCCGCAATATTATTTTTAACGGCTTGTCGTAAGTTTAAATCCATTTAACCACCTCTGCACAAATTAATATGTCATTAGTTTGACCATCATTGATTCAGTTATGTATGATAAATTTATGTTAAGTAGAGGAGTTTAAAACATATGATCATTGAATCGAAACAAAACGAACGAGTGAAACAGTGGAAGAAGTTACATAAACGGAAGAATCGGGACGCAGATGGCTATTTATTAGTTGAAGGTTGGCATCTAGTTGAAGAAGTGTTTCATAGTAATTGGTCGATTAAAGAATTAATTGTAAAAGAAGCGACAACCCTACCTAAGGAATATGATGATATTAAACAGTTTTACGTGACTGATGCTGTATTCCGCGAGTTGTCTCAAACTGAAACAAATCAAGGCATTATTGCTGTTGCAGAGAAACCGAATTATCAAGTTGATGCTCAGACAACACAAAAAGTATTATGTTTAGATGGTATCCAAGACCCTGGTAACTTAGGGACAATTATGCGAAGTGCGTTAGCTTTTCAAATTGACCTTATTGTGTTAGGAACTGGAACGGTCGATCCGTTTAATGATAAGGTTATTCGAGCGACGCAAGGGGCAATCTTTCAAGTGCCGTTTGTACAAGGTGATTTAACGGACTGGCTAACGGAGCTAAAGAAAAACGATATTCCTATATGGGCGACGGCTTTAGATGAAAGGGCACAGCCATTGCCTCATGTTTCAGCTCGCGATCAATATGCCATTATTGTCGGTAATGAAGGAAGTGGCGTGAGTAAAACCGTCATTGATCAAGCTGATGAAACCTTATACATCCCGATTGCCGAGCAAAGTGAGTCATTAAATGTCGGTGTTGCTGCGAGCATCGTTTTGTATCATTTTCAACAATAGACTTGATAATTAACGATAAGTTATCTATAATATTCTTTTAGGAGAAACGTATAATGAAAAGCTATGAAAGAGCCGAGTAATCACCCGTTCAGCTGTTTGAAAAGGGAGGGAAGCCTTAGACTGAAAGCTTGCCGAAACAGTCGGGTAGACGAATTTCACTCTGGAGCTGGTGCTTGGACCTTGTTTCATCAAGTAAAAGTGACCCGGGGGCTATCCTCGTTATTCAAATGAAGTGGGTATACATATGTATGCCAATTAGGGTGGTAACACGGAATCACAACTCGTCCCTTCGTTATAGAAGGGGCGAGTTTTTTTGTTTGAACGCTTATCGCTATGTTGTCATTGTGGTGGCGGAAGTGATGAACTGTTGGTTTAGAAAAGGAGGCTATTATTGTGAAAGAGCGTTTGCAATCAATTAAAGAAGAAGCGTTGCAACAAATTGACGAAGTGAAAGATTCTAAAGCGTTGCAAGATCTTCGTGTTAAGTACTTAGGAAAAAAGGGTCAAATAACGGAAGTCCTTAAGGGGATGGGTAAGTTATCAAAAGAGGAACGACCAGTCATTGGTCAATTAGCTAACGACATTCGTGATGCGATTACGGAAGCGTTAGATACGAAGCAAGCAACATTGGAAGAGGCGGCACTAGAACAACAATTAAAAGAAGAGACGATTGACGTCACGTTACCTGGTAAGCCAGCGCAAGTGGGTGGATCCCATTTGTTAATGGGCGTTATTCGTGATATTGAAGATTTATTTACGAGTATGGGATATGAAGTGGCTGAAGGACCAGAAGTCGAAACAGATTATTACAACTTTGAAGCCTTAAACTTACCAAAAGGGCATCCAGCTCGCGATATGCAAGATTCATTTTATATTACAGAAGAGTTATTAATGCGCACTCACACATCACCTGTCCAAGCACGTACGATGAACCAACATGAAGGACGCGGACCTGTGAAAATCATTTGTCCTGGTAAGGTGTATCGTCGCGACACAGATGATGCGACTCACTCTCACCAGTTTACGCAAATTGAAGGGCTTTATGTTGATGAAAACATCCGTATGAGTGATTTGAAAGGGACGCTGAATGCGCTAGCGAAATACTTGTTCGGTGAAGATCGTGATATTCGTCTTCGTCCAAGCTATTTCCCATTTACTGAACCGTCAGTTGAAATGGATATTTCGTGTAAAATGTGCGGTGGTGAAGGTTGTTCTGTATGTAAACAAACAGGTTGGATTGAAATGTTAGGTGCAGGCCTCGTTCATCCAAATGTATTAGAAATGGCTGGATTTGATTCAGAGCGTTATTCTGGTTTTGCATTTGGTATGGGACCTGAACGCATTGCCATGTTAAAACACGGAATTGAAGATATTCGTCATTTCTATACGAATGACGTTCGTTTCTTGAAACAATTCCATCGGGTATAAAGGAGGATTAATGATATGTTTGTGTCTACGAATTGGTTAAAACAATATGTTGATGTTGATCACGTCTCGACTGAACAACTAGCTGAAGATATTACGAAAACAGGGGTCGAAGTGGAGCAAGTAATGCCACCTGTCATCGAAAGCGACCAGCTTGTTGTCGGTTACGTTCAACAATGTGAGCAACATCCTAACGCTGATAAATTAAATTTATGTCAAGTAGACGTCGGAGAAGATCACGTGTCACAAATTGTCTGTGGCGCTGATAACGTAGCGGCTGGACATCACGTCATTGTGGCTAAACCTGGCGCGGTGTTGCCAGGTGGTATGAAGATTAAAAAGACGAAACTACGTGGTGAAGCATCTGAAGGTATGATTTGTTCATTACAAGAATTAGGTGTCGATGAAAAATATATCGCGGATGACTATAAAGATGGGATTTATGTCATCGAGGAAGACGTAGAAGTTGGGCAACTCGCAGCGCCGTTATTGAACTTGGATGATGCGATCATTGAATTTGATGTGACACCTAACCGTTCAGACTGTTTAAGCATGTTAGGCATGGCGTATGAAGTCGCTGCGATGTATGATCAATCAATTACATTACCAGATGCAACAGTGAATGCATCAGATAAACAGTCCAGTGACTATATCGATGTCACCATTCAAGATGAACAAGCCAATCCATATTACGGCGCTTGGATTATTGACGGTTTAACAGTGACGACATCACCGTTATGGTTACAAAATCGATTAATTAGTGCTGGTATTCGACCGATTAATAATGTCGTGGATGTGACGAACTATATTTTATTAGAATATGGTCAACCGTTACACGCATTTGATTATGATCGTTTTGACTCTAAACACGTCGTGACGCGTTTAGCTGAAGATGGTGAAACGATTCGTACATTAGATGGTGAAGAGCGTACGTTATCAGATCACCACTTGGTTATTACAAATGGTGAGGAAGCTCATGCTATTGCAGGTGTTATGGGTGGCGAACAATCAGAAGTCCAACACGATACGACGACTGTTTTATTAGAAGCGGCTTATTTCGACCCACAAACGATTCGGACAAGTTCAAAAGATCATGGCATTCGGAGTGAAGCGAGTGTTCGTTATGAAAAAGGGTTGGACATTACACGTGTGAAAGAAGCGGCTAGTCGTGCGGCGCAGCTTCTCGCTCAATTAGGCAATGGCACCGTTTTAGGTGATATCGTAGAGGCTGGTTCAACAGATTGGACACCTCATCGAATTCAATTCACACAATCCGAAATGGCTCGTCGAATTGGTGCTGATATTACGTTAAAGCAAATGATTAACATTGTTGAGCGTTTACGTTTCGATTATGAAGTTGACGGTGAAGCGATTACGGTAACAGCGCCACCTAGACGACAAGACATTACCATCAAAGAAGACATGCTTGAAGAAATTGCGCGTTTATATGGTTATGACCATATTCCTTATACTTTACCAGTAGGTGAAATGAGTCCAGGTGGTTTAACACGTCAACAAACGTTGTTACGTGATGTTCACGGTTATTTACAAGCAAGTGGGTTGTATGAAGCGGTGACATATTCGCTTACGACTGAAGCTAAAGCAGACCGTTTTATGAGCCCGGATATACGTGAATTAAATGTTTCACCAGTTAAACTAGCGATGCCGATGAGTGATTTGCATAGTCATTTACGCTTAAGCGCAGTGCCTGAATTACTTACAAGTCTCCAGTATAATATCGCGCGAAATCAATATCACATCGGTTTATATGAATTAGGATCTGTTTATACGCAAACGAACGGTGCAGGCTCTCAACCAATTGAACGATTACGCTTGTCGGCTGCTGTAACGGGTATGTGGGAAAATCATGCTTGGCAAGGTGAACGTAAGCCAGTTGATTTCTTCGTGCTAAAAGGCGTCCTAGAAGGGCTAGTCGATTATTTAGCGATTGACGGTGTTAGCTTTAAACAAGCAGAGATTGACGACTTACATCCTGGTCGTACAGCTGTCGTTGAGTTGAATGGCACTGTTATCGGTTATATTGGTCAGGTTCACCCGACAGTTGAAAAAGAATTCGATCTACAGCCGACATACGTTTTTGACCTTAATTTAGAAGCGTTAATAGCTGAGACGAATACACAATCAGGATATGAACCGATCTCGAAATACCCGGCAATCGCTCAAGATTTAGCGTTTGTCGTTGATCAAACGGTACCAGCGGCTGAGTTGGAACAGGCGATTGTCGACAAAGGACAGCCTCACCTACGAAGCGTTCGAGTATTTGACGTATATGAAGGTGAACATATGGAACCAGGCAAAAAATCAGTCGCCTTTAACCTCATGTTCCAAAACCAAGAACGAACATTAACAGACGAAGAAATTGAACAAGCAAGAGCAACCATCGTAACTCATCTAGAATCACAATTTGACGCTACATTAAGAGGTTAACCAATAGAAAAAGCTGAGTCTTTTATGAATCAAGACTCAGCTTTTTTGCTTTTTGTGTATTGCCAAAATGGACTTTTCCGACTTGGTTAAGAAACGATTCGCCTTTTGTGTTAATCAATTGTTTAATTTGCCGGTCGACTTGGTTAGAGGATCCCTTTTGCAACGTAAATCCAACTTTCTTGGATAGCTGCTCCATTTCTTGGACGAATCGGTACCGAGCTAACATAGATGCTGCCGCGACACACGTTGATTGACTTTCCGCTTTTGTTAAAAACGTGATATCGTTATGGGGCCTCGCATCTGATGCTTTAATTTTGTTGTAATAAACACCTGGTTCACAAAACTGATCAATCACAATCCCGCTCGGTGTCATATCATTTAATTTGTTTATCACATGGTCAATCGCATTGTGGTGCATCCACGCTTTCATGCGTGTTTGTGACCAGTTTTGTTGCTTTAATTGATTATATTTTTCATTATTCAATGTCACGGTACTGTAAATAATATCGGTTTTTAAAATATCTTGAACAATCGAGGCGATGGTTTTGTCGTTCATCGATTTCGAATCTTTGACACCAAGTTCACGTAATAATGCTTGCTGACGCTCATCAGCATAGACAGCAGCAACGGTAATCGGCCCGAAATAATCACCAGTGCCCGCTTCATCCGATCCAATATGATCTTTAGTTAACACAGCCTTTGAATGACTTTCGACGTTGTGTTGTTTTTTATTTGTTTGCGGATTGGCATCCCATTTAGCCGCTTCACTAGCATGCTCACTTCCTTGGAATAAGACTTTACCAGATTGGTAGGCCGTAATCGTACATCCGTTATGTTTGGCGACAAATACAGTATGTGGGGGTTGTTTATTCGATTTAGATTGTTGGTAATAGCGATCGATTGCTTCTAATGTCTTGCGGTCGACTTTGATAACAGTTTGTCCCATCATATTACTCCTTTATTTCACATTAGCTTTAGTATATCATGTGACTGTAAAGGTTTCACACGCATGAGTACTTTCCTATTTTAGTCAAAACGTGTTACGATATGTTTTAGAAAAACAGTGAGGAGGCCTCCTGGATGTCTGATGATGAGAAGAATAAAATCACAGTCGATATACATAACCGAAAATACACCGTTGTCGGTGAAGAATCGCCCGAACAGATTAAAATGGTCGCAAGTTTAGTCGATCAAAAAATGGACGAAATACAATTTGCTAAACCGTCCTATGACACAACGCAGTTAGCGGTTTTAACTGCTCTTAATACAATGAATGACTACTTAAAATTGAAACAAGATTACGATGCGCTTATAAACAAGGATAGGAATGAGGACAACAAAAGATGATCGATTTAATATTAATCATTATATTCATTTTAGGTTTTTTAATTGGATTAAAACGAGGTTTTATTTTACAACTGTTACATTTAGCTGGGTTTATTGTCGCGTTTATCGTGGCACGAATTTATTATCAAGACTTAGCGAGTCAATTGGAGTTGTGGATCCCGAATCCGGAGGCTGGCGACACCCATTTTTGGGCTGAAGTGTTATCAACGAGTCATATAGCGGATGCTTTTTATAATGGTGTGGCGTTTATTGCGATTTTTGTCATTGTGAAAGTGTTAATGCAAGTGTTAGCGAACATGCTTGATTTCGTGGCTAACATGCCAGTATTAAATAGTGTGAATAACTTATTAGGTGCTATTTTAGGCTTTATTGAGATGTATATTATAATCTTTATTTTACTATTTGGTATTTCATTATTATCCGTTGGTTTTGTGCAAGATATTGTTCAAGACTCTGCGATTGCATCCTTTATTATTGAGCATACACCTATTTTAACGGAAGCAATTAAAAGTGCGTGGTTTGAACAATAATGATTAGAAGAGGTTCGTCACGATGGCAACCTCTTTTATTTGTGAGAATAGCTCATAAAGGTAGGGGTCGAATTGGATAAAAAACAAGTCATTAAACATTTAGAATCAATCGCTGTACACCTTGAATTAAAAGGGGAAAATGCTTTCAAAATTTCAGCCTATCGCAAAGCAGCCCAAGCGTTAGAGCGTGATGATCGGTCGTTAAATGAAATTGAGGATATCGGAAGCCTCTCTGGTGTCGGCAAAGGGACTAAAGCTGTGATTGAAGAATTTATAGCGAATGAAGAAACTGAAACGCTTAATCAATTAAAACGTGACGTCCCAGAAGGATTAATTCCGTTGTTGAACGTCCAAGGGTTAGGCGGTAAAAAACTGTCACGGTTGTATCACGAACTTGGCGTAACAGATGAAGCGTCATTGCGTGCAGCTAGTGAAAATGGCGACATTGAAGCATTAAGTGGTTTCGGTAAGAAATCGGTTGAGAAAATTATTAAAGCTTTAGATGAACAAGGAACGCGACCAGAGCGCTTGCCGATTGCAAGTGTTATCCCAACGTATGAAGCACTTGTTTCCGAATTGGATCAGTTGGAAGACATTGAGCGCTATGCGATTGCGGGAAGTTTCCGACGACTGCGAGAAGATGTGAAAGATTTAGATTTTATTATTGCTACAAATCAAGCAGAATCGGTGGCAAATCAATTAGTCAATCTGTCTGGCGTCAAAGAAGTCGAAGCGAAAGGCGAAACGAAGGTCACTGTTGTTGTAACAGGTGAATGGGATATGTCAGTTGATTTTCGTCTTGTGGAACCAGATGCGTTTGTGACGACGTTGCATCATTTTACGGGATCTAAAGATCACAATGTTGAAATGAGACGTTTAGCGAAAGAGCAAGGTTATAAAATCAGTGAATACGGTATTGAGCATGTTGAAACGGGAGAGGTGGAAACTTTTACGACCGAAGAAGCGTTTTTTGAGCGACTTGGTTTAACGTTCATCCCGCCGGAATTGCGTGAAACGGGCGAAGAAGTTGAAATGACCATGCCAAATCTCATTTCCATCGATGATGTTCAAGGCGATTTACACATGCACACAACATGGAGTGACGGGGCTCAATCACTTGAAGAAATGGTAGTAAAAGCGCGTGAATTTGGGTATCATTTTATGGCCGTTACCGATCACTCAAAATATTTACAAGTCGCGAATGGTTTGAATGAGGAGCGATTACGAAAACAACGGACGATGATTGATGAGATGAATGCGAAATACGATGACATTCATATTTTTGCTGGCGTTGAAATGGATATTTTACCGGATGGCTCGTTAGATTTTGATGACGACATGTTAGCAGAGCTTGACTTTGTGATTGCATCCATTCATTCTAGTTTTAATCAAGACGAAGAGACGATCATGACCCGTTTAGTTAATGCGATCCAAAACCCATACGTCGATATGATTGCGCATCCAACAGGTCGATTAATTGGTAAACGATCAGGCTACCCCGTTAATGTTGAGCAATTCATTGAGCAAGCAGTTGAACATGATACTATCATTGAGTTGAACGCGAACCCGAACCGACTAGACTTAACGTGGTCATGGTTAAAGGTGGCACAAGAACGCGGAGCTAAAATCGCGATTAATACAGATGCGCACAATTATCAAATGTTAAATGACATGGCAACAGGCATCCAAGCAGCGCGTAAAGGGTGGATTGAGCCTGAAACGGTTGTTAACACGTGGTCAGTTGAGGCCATCCAACAGTTTTTGACAAAGAAAAAAGGTGAGGCAAGTGAACGATAAAATTTTACAACAATTAGAATACCCGAAAGTCATCGAGCAGTTGCAACAGCAAGCCGAAACGAGTTTAGGTCAAGAGATGGCACGTCAAATGAAGCCGTCGACAGACTTGGAAAACATTCAATACTGGCAACGCGAGACTGATGAAGCGGCTCAAGTCGTTCGGTTAAAAGGTCATATCCCATTAGGTGGCATTCGTGATATTCGACCACAAATCAAACGATCTGAAATTGGTGGCATGTTATCGGCACATGAAATATTGGAAGTCGCTAGTACCATCTATGGTGGTCAACAGTTGAAACGGTTTGTTGCTCACATCATCGATGAAGAGGAGATCGACATCCCGATTTTAAATGACCGTGCTGAACACATTTCGAACCTTAATCAATTAGAACGTGCAATTAAAAGTTGTATTGACGATTACGGTCATGTGATGGATGGGGCGTCGAGTCAATTACGGACGATTCGTAGTCAAATCCGTTCATATGAAAGCCGTGTTCGTGACCGTTTAGACGGTTTAACGAAATCTAAAAGTCAAATGCTATCTGATGCGATTGTGACGATTCGCCACGATCGATATGTTTTACCAGTTAAAGCGGAATATCGCAGTCAATTTGGCGGTATGGTGCACGATCAGTCGTCTTCAGGTCAAACATTATTCATTGAACCGCAATCTGTTGTCGATATGAATAATAAGTTACAAGAAGCACGCGTAGAAGAACAGCATGAAATAGAACGGATTTTAAAAGACTTGTCTGAACGGATTCAAACGGACGCTAGTTTTTTAAAAGAAAACGTTAATGCGTTGCAGCAAATCGACTTTATGTTTGCTAAAGCGAAATTAGGACGCCAAATGAAAGCGGCGAAACCGACGATAAACGAAAACGGCGTGATTCGTATGCGTCAAGCGCGTCATCCTTTATTGGAAGAAGATGAAGTGGTAAGTAACGATATTGAAATTGGCGATTCATTTACGGCGATCGTCATTACAGGACCTAACACAGGTGGTAAAACGGTTGCGTTAAAAATGGTTGGCTTATGCACGCTTATGGCACAAACAGGCTTACAAATACCTGCTTTAGACGGCTGTGAGTTGTCTGTATTTGATCATGTATTTGCTGATATTGGCGATGAACAGTCGATTGAACAGAGTTTAAGTACGTTTTCTTCTCATATGACGAATATAGTCGATATTTTAAATCAAGTGACCGATCGAAGTTTAGTGTTGTTTGACGAATTAGGTGCCGGGACAGATCCTCAAGAAGGGGCTGGTTTGGCGATGTCGATTTTAGATTACGTCATTGAACAACGAGCACGTGTCATTGCAACGACGCACTATCCTGAATTAAAAGCATACGGTTATAATCGAGATGAAGTGACCAATGCGTCAGTGGAGTTTGATGTTGAAACGTTACAGCCGACGTATCGACTATTACTCGGTGTGCCTGGACGAAGTAATGCGTTTGATATTTCGAAACGACTCGGTTTAAGTGATAACATTATTCACAAGGCGCAATCTATGGTGAATGATGACTCGCGCTCAGTTGAAAACATGATTGCGTCTTTAGAACAATCAAGACATGAAGCAGAACAGGATTATGAACAAGCAGCTGACATCTTAGAAGAAGCTGAACAATTTTACCGTAGCTTAAAACATGAATATAACCAATATTTGAAGAAAAAAGAGCAGTATGAAGCAAAAGCGAAAGAAAAAGCTGAAAAAGTGTTGGAGCAAGCGCGTGAAGAAGCTGACCAAATTTTAGAAGACTTAAGACAATTGCGCGATGACCATTCGGTTAAAGATCATCATTTCATCGAAGCACGAACGAAATTGGATCAACAAAAAGCGAGTTTGACACCAAAAGATGACCAAACCCCATTAAATGAAGCTGAAAAACCAGCAACACAAACACTTGAAACGGGAGATGAAGTGTTTGTCAAAACATTTAACCAGTCAGGGACCATTGTTCAACAAGTGAACGACAAAGAATATGAAGTCCAACTCGGCGTTTTAAAAATGAAAGTAGCGGTTGAGCAACTTGAGTTTGTAAAACGACCAGAACCTGATAAATCTAAACCATCACCTGTTGTCAAAGGAAACCAAGTGCATGTGAAGCCTGAGCTCGATTTACGTGGTCAACGATATGAAGATGCGATTCAAAAATTAGAAAAGTATGTTGATGAAGCGTTATTGGCGGGCTATCACCAAGTCTCGATCATTCATGGTAAAGGGACAGGGGCATTAATGAAAGGTGTGCAACAGTTCGCGAAGGAACACCGGTCGATAAAGGGAAGCGAATTTGCCCATGCCAATGAAGGTGGTACGGGTGTGACAGTATTGAAGTTGTCTTAGCAGTTGACAGAAAGGATTACACATATGGAAACATTAGCAAAAGTGTTATGGATTGTGGCGATCGTATTTGTACTTGTTGGTATTCTATTTGTCGTCATGAATTAATAAGATGTATTAAATGGCTATAGGTCTATGGGTGACCATAGCCGTTTTTTTCACGATTTTAATTCAGAAATTTCACAAAATAATAAATAATGTTTTAATTTTGTGTCAATTTGTGTTTATAATAGTTATAAATAAATGTTTAAAGGAGGAAGCTCACTTATGGGGGTTGAAGTGAAAAAACCTTGGTTAAAGCATTACCCAGAAGAAGTGCCACCAACGATTGATTATGACAGACGGACGCTTCAGAGCTATTTAGTTGAAAATGCCGAAAACTATCCTAATAAAGTGGCGGTTCATTTTATGGGGAAAGATTTAACGTTTGCAGATGTTTATGAGGCGGCGAAGAAGTTTGCAAGCTACTTGCAACAATTAGGTGTTGAAAAAGGCGATCGTGTTGGTATTATGCTACCGAACACACCTCAATCCGTTATGGCGTATTACGGAACATTACTTGCAGGTGGTGTTGTTGTTCAAACGAACCCGTTATATACTGAACGTGAACTGTCATACCAAATGAAAGATTCAGGTGCTAAAGTGCTTGTTTGCTTAGATATTTTACTTCCTCGTGTAAACGCTATCAAATCTGAAACAGAGTTAGAACATGTTGTGACTACTCGTATCAAAGATTATTTACCATTTCCGAAAAATATGATCCAACCGATGTTACAAAAACGAGAATATGGGATGGTCGTGAAACCAGAGCATGGTGGTGGGACACATGTTTGGACATCAATGCTCGAGGAAGCTGATGGCCAGTACTATGAATACGATATTGATCCTGAAGAAGATTTAGCATTACTGCAATATACTGGAGGGACAACAGGTTATCCTAAAGGTGTGATGTTAACTCATTTTAACCTTGTATCCAATACGCAAATGAGTGACTATTGGTTGTATAAAACGGAATTCGGGAACGAAACCATTTTAGGCATATTACCGTTTTTCCACGTCTATGGCATGACAACAGTAATGAACATGTCGATTATGCAAGCGCAAAAAATGGTCTTAATTCCTAAATTTGATGTGGATAATGTATTAAAGGCCATTGACTCACAGCGCCCGACGCTATTTCCAGGAGCCCCGACTATTTATATCGGGTTATTAAATCATCCGAAATTAAATAAATACGATCTATCGTCCATTGAAGCGTGTATTAGCGGTTCTGCTCCTTTGCCGAAAGAAGTCCAAGAAAAATTTGAAGCAGTAACAGGTGGACGATTAGTTGAAGGATATGGATTGACAGAAACGTCCCCCGTTACGCATTCTAATTTTGTTTGGCAAGATAGACGGAGTGGAACGATTGGCGTGCCTTGGCCAGATACCGATTCGTCAGTATTTGATCCGAATACACATGAGGAGTTAGGTGTTGGTGAAGTTGGCGAAATTGGTGTGAAAGGACCACAAGTGATGAAAGGCTACTGGAATCGTCCAGAAGAAACGAAGCAAGTCTTGAAAGATGGATGGTTTTTTACAGGTGATATGGGTTATATGGATGAAGAAGGGTTCTTCTATATCGTTGATCGTAAGAAAGATATGATTATCGCGGGAGGTTTCAACATTTATCCGCGTGAAGTAGAGGAAATCCTTTATGAACATGAAAGCATCCAAGAGGTTGTAGTGGCTGGTGTACCAGATCCGTATCGCGGTGAAACAGTGAAAGCTTATATCGTCTTGAAAGAAGGCGCTAATTTATCTGAAGATGACTTAGATCAATTTTGCCGTCAAAACTTAGCCGCGTTTAAAGTGCCTAAGTTGTATGAATTCCGTGACGAACTGCCTAAAACGGCCGTTGGCAAAATCTTAAGACGGAAATTAGTCGATGAAGAAAAAGAAAAAATGCAAAAGCAACAAGCAGAATAAGAGAAACAGTTGACACAAACTTAATTTCTATATAAGATAATAGGTGAATGACCATTCATTCACCTATTATTTTTGTTTAAAGAGAACTATAGGAGCCGTTGCTATGGAAAACAAATCGAAGCCGAAATACAAGTTAATATTGGACGCAGCTGTTGACGTTATCGCAGAAAATGGGTATCATCATTCACAAGTGTCGAAGATTGCAAAAAAAGCAGGCGTTGCAGACGGTACCATCTATCTTTATTTTAAAAACAAAGAAGATATTTTAGTTTCATTGTTTGAAGAGAAGATGGGGCAATTCGTTTCGAGGATTCGAAATGAAATTGACCAACTTGATCGTGCTGACGAAAAGTTGTACAAACTGATTGAAATGCACTTCTCGCAGTTGGCTGAAGACCCAAGTCTAGCCATCGTCACACAACTGGAATTAAGACAATCGAACAAAACATTACGACTTAAAATCAATGATGTTTTAAAAGGTTATTTGGCTCTTATGGATGCCATTTTAACAGAAGGCATGGAAGATGGTACATTTTACAGCCAATTGAACGTCCAACTTGTACGTCAAGTATTGTTTGGTACACTTGATGAAGTTGTCACGAATTGGGTGATGAAAGATCAACGTTATGAATTAGTCGATCAAGCGGAGGATGTTCATTATTTAATTTATAATGGCCTTCGTGATCATGGATAAAGGAGTTGATGAAATGGAACATTTATCTTGGGAAAAGCATGAGCAAGCCGCTTATGTAACCATTCAGAGTCCACCTGCGAACGCCCTTTCCTCAGGGATTTTAAAAGATTTAGAACAAGTATTAAATGATGTGGAAGCGGATTCATCTATTAAACTTGTAGTCTTGCGTGGGGAAGGGAAGTTTTTCTCAGCAGGAGCTGATATTAAAGAATTTACATCATTTCAACAACAAGATGATTATAAACAGCTATCGAAAAAAGGTCAACAATTGTTTGATCGAATTGAACAATTTCACATACCAGTCATTGCATCGATCCACGGTGCAGCACTAGGTGGTGGTTTAGAATTAGCAATGGCTTGTCACATCCGTATCGCAACAAAAGACACGAAACTGGGCTTGCCAGAATTAAATTTAGGTATTATTCCAGGTTTTGCTGGGTCTCAGCGGTTACCACGTTATGTTGGTATCCCGAAAGCGTATGAAATGATTTTAACCGGTGAGCCCATTTCAGCAGATGAAGCTGCACATTATGGATTAGTGAATCAAGTGGTAGAAAAATCTGAATTAGACTCTACAACTTCTAAGTTAGCAACAAAAATCCAAGCAAAAAGTGGCCCATCGATTCATGCAATTATGAAGTTAATGCCGTACGCTCAAACATCACAGTTTGCTAGCGGAGTGGCACAAGAGGCAGAAGAATTTGGGAAAGTGTTTGGCAATGACGATGCTCAAGAAGGGGTTCAAGCTTTTATTGAGAAACGTCAGCCAAACTTTAAAGATCAATAGATTAAGGGAGGTCATCGTATGAACATTTATGTTCTGATGAAAAAAACATTTGATACAGAAGAGAAGATTCAAATTAAAGGCGGTGCCATCGAAGAAGAAGGTGCTGAATTCATCATTAACCCTTATGATGAGTACGCGATTGAAGAGGCGATTAATCAACGTGATGAACACGGTGGTGAAGTAACCGTCGTTACAGTTGGCGATGAAGATTCAGAGCAACAGTTAAGAACAGCCCTAGCAATGGGAGCGGACCAAGCAGTATTAATCAATACAGAAGATGATGTTGAAGATGGTGACCAATATACAACATCGACGATTCTATCAACGTATTTAAAAGATAAAGAGGTTGACTTAATCTTGGCTGGTAACGTGGCAATTGACCAAGCAAGTGGACAAGTTGGACCACGCGTTGCAGACCAATTAGATATGGCATACGTCACGACAATTACTGAAATTAATATCGACGGTGAAACGGCAAATATTGTACGAGATGTTGAAGGTGATGAAGAAAAAGTTCAAACATCATTACCATTATTAGTGACATGTCAACAAGGTTTAAATGAACCACGTTACCCATCTCTTCCAGGGATTATGAAAGCGAAGAAGAAACCATTAGAAGAGTTGGAGTTAGACGATTTAGATCTTGAAGAAGACGATGTCGAAGCGAAAACCGAAACATCTGACGTTTTCCTTCCACCTGAAAAAGAAGCAGGTAAAGTGTTAGAAGGTGAAATCGACGATCAAGTGAAAGAACTCGTGTCGTTATTACGTTCAGAAGCAAAAGTACTTTAATTAAACAGGTGCCGAAAGGAGACAATATATATGACTACATTTTTAGCGTTTGCAGAAGCAAAAGACGGAGAATTACGTAATGTATCGTTCGAAACGATTGCAACAGCAAAACAAATCGATGACAGTGCTGACGTTGTCGGTGTCGTTTTAGCTGACCAAAATACGGAGACATTAGCAAATGAAATGATTCAATACGGCGCTGATCGTGCTGTAGTAGTGGAGCATTCAGATTTAAAAGAATACACATCAGATGCTTTTACTCAAGCAGCGATGGCTGTTATTAATGACGAAGACCCAGATGGTATCGTGATGGGGCATACGTCGGCTGGTAAAGACTTGTCGCCTCGTTTAGCGAACAAATTGGATTCTGGACTCGTATCAGATGTTACAAGCATCGATGGTGACGAATTTGTTCGTCCGATTTATTCAGGAAAAGCATTTGAGAAGAAAACGATTAAAGACGGATTAACATTTGTGACGATTCGTCCGAACAACATTGCGCCATTAGAACAAGACGAAAGTCGTTCAGGTGACGTGAGTTCATTAGATGTTGACATTAAAGACTTACGTACGGTAATTCAAGATGTTGTTCGAAAAGCATCTGAAGGTGTCGATCTATCTGAAGCGAATATTATCGTAGCAGGTGGTCGTGGCGTGAAAAGCGCTGAAGGTTTTGAACCACTGTACGAATTAGCCGATGAATTAGGTGCGGCAGTTGGTGCGTCGCGTGGTGCTTGTGATGCTGGTTATTGCGATTATTCGCTACAGATTGGTCAGACAGGTAAAGTCGTAACACCTGATTTGTATATCGCTGTCGGTATTTCGGGTGCCATCCAACACTTAGCTGGTATGTCTAACTCAAAAGTGATCGTCGCGATTAACAAAGATCCAGAAGCGAACATCTTTAACGTAGCGGATTATGGTATTGTCGGCGACTTATTCGATGTCATTCCGAAATTTACAGAAGAAATTAAAGCATTGTAATTAATCTATACCAAGCCCCTAGTTATGATTTGAGCAAATTGCTTTAGTCCTAGGGGCTTTTATGTTGTAATTAAAAGTGAAAACACATTAACTCAATACAAACAAAGTATTGGCACGGTTCTTATATCACGTGCTATACTATGTTTGAATTCGAATGTTACAGGAGGAATTATATATGGCAATTGTACACGCAACAGATCAATCGTTTTCTCAAGAGACGTCAGAAGGCTTAGTATTGGTAGACTTCTGGGCTGCTTGGTGCGGACCTTGTAAGATGATTGCACCCGTTTTAGAAGAACTTGATTCTGAAAAGAGTGACGATGTTAAAATCGTAAAACTAGACGTTGATGAAAACCAAGAAACAGCTCAAAAATACGGTGTTATGAGCATTCCGACTTTAATCATGTTCAAAGACGGTGAACAAGTCGACCAAGCTCACGGTTTCCAACCGAAAGAAGCACTAGAAGAGCTAGTAGAGAAAAACAAATAATGCACTTTAATCATAAGGGCTGACTCCACGTGAGTTAGCTCTTTATTTTCACGTTATCTAATATGGCTCTGTCCATTATCGACGGCACTATATATCCCGAAGCGGTTTCCAACTATACATGAGGTGTAAGCATGAACGATCAAATTAAAGAAAAACTTAAAATTTTGCCCGACAAACCAGGATGCTATTTAATGAAGAATAAAAAAGACGAGGTTATTTATGTCGGTAAATCAAAAATACTAAAAAACCGTGTTCGATCTTATTTTACAAGTGCGAATGATTTAAAGACACAACGGCTCGTTAGTGAGATTGTTGACTTTGAGTACATTGTGACGAGTTCTGAAATGGAAGCGCTTATTCTCGAGATGAACTTAGTCAAAAAATATGACCCGAAATACAACATCATGTTAAAAGATGATAAAAGTTATCCTTATTTAAAGATCACCAATGAGCGTCATCCGAGGTTAATTGTGACACGTCAAGTGAAAAAGGACCAAGGTAAATATTTCGGACCGTATACAAACGTGTCGGCTGCAAGAGAGACGAAGAAATTACTCGACAGGTTGTATCCATTGCGTAAATGTAATGTGATGCCGAAACGTGTCTGCTTGTATTATCACATCGGACAATGTTTAGGACCGTGTGAATTTAATGTGAGTAAGGAAACAAACAACGAACTCGTCCAAAATATCACAAGCTTTTTAAATGGTGGTCATAAAGACATCAAAAATGATATTAAAGAAAAAATGCAGGCAGCATCAGAATCATTAGACTTCGAAAAAGCGAAGGAATACCGTGATTTGATCGAACACATCGAAGCTGTCATGGAGAAACAAACGATGGATTTAACCGATTTAACTGATCGCGATATTTTCGGTTATAGCTTTGATAAAGGTTGGATGTGTGTTCAAGTATTCTTTGTGCGTAACGGCAAACTCATTGAACGTGATGTATCTGTTTTTCCTATTTATAATGAACCGTCTGAAGCGTTTATTAGTTTTATTGCAAGTTTTTACACCCATTCAAATCATATCAAGCCGAAAGAAGTAAATGTTCCGATTGGTATTGATTATGAGTTAATCCAAGACTACTTAGATGTCAAAGTGAAAACACCTTATCGTGGGCAAAAGAAAAAACTTATTGATTTAGCGCAAGAAAATGCACAGATTGCGCTTAATGAGAAATTTTCTTTAATTGAAAAGAACGAAGAACGCACAATTCAAGCCGTCGAGTATTTAGGTGAAACGTTAGATATTGAGACACCTCATCGTATTGAAGCCATTGACAACTCTAATATTCAAGGTGCCTACCCTGTTTCAGCTTTAATTGTATTTGAAGATGGAAAGCCGAAGAAGAGTGATTACCGGAAGTTCAAAATTAAAACTGTCGATCAACCAGACGACTATGAAATGATGCGTGAAGTGATCAGAAGACGGTATAAGCGTGTGTTGAAGGAAAACTTACCGCTACCCGACTTGTTATTAGTCGACGGCGCAAAAGGTCAAATGTCAGCTGCCAAAGATGTGTTGGAAAATGAATTAGGGTTGGACATTCCATTGTGTGGCCTAGCTAAAAATGACAAACATAAAACGAGCGAATTATTGTACGGTGACCCACCTGAACCGATTGCACTTGATCGTCAAAGCCAACCGTTCTATCTCATTCAACGGATTCAAGAAGAAGTACACCGTTTTGCCGTAACGTTTCATAGACAGATTAGAGAGAAAGGGTCGATTCAGTCGACTTTGGATGAAATTGATGGTATTGGTCCGAAACGCAGGCAATTACTCATGCAACATTTCGGATCGATTGATGCGATCAAAGAAGCGACGTCTGATGACCTAACTAAATTAGGGATTCCACAAACGGTTGCTGAACAAATCCAGGAATACTTTATTCATAATACAAATGAAAATGGTTCACAATAAGGTTTAATTGGGTGCCAAACTCCGTAAAAACGTGGCAATTTCCGCCAAACTTTCTTGACGCTTTTGCACGTTAGAAGTACAATGAATTTGTCATGTATAATAATTTTGCATCGTTTATTTCAATGCATTTATGAATCACATTTATTTTAAATGAGG
Source organism: Alkalibacillus flavidus (assembly GCF_040545925.1). NCBI lineage: Bacteria > Bacillati > Bacillota > Bacilli > Caryophanales > Bacillaceae > Alkalibacillus > Alkalibacillus flavidus. The sequence goes on along the minus strand of NZ_JBEPMX010000002.1, from coordinate 151,176 downwards.
GGGGTCACACATGGCGGACAATAAGGAGTTTTTTAATCGTAGGCTTCATTCTTTCTTAGGTGTATTTCCGATTGGATTATTTTTGATGCAGCACTTAGTTGTTAACCATTTTGCTACATATAGTCCTGAAGCGTTTAACACAGCTGCTGACTTTATGGGAAATTTACCTTTAAGATTATTGCTTGAGTTTGTTTTAATTTATATACCATTATTGTTCCACGCAATTTATGGTGTGTATATAGCCTTTACAGCGAAAAGCAATTTGAAGCGCTACGGCTATTTCCGAAATTGGATGTTCATGCTTCAACGTGTAACAGGTGTTTTAACATTGATCTTTGTTGTATGGCACGTTTGGGAAACACGTATTGCTCATGCACTTTATGGAACAGAGGTTAACTTTGATATGATGCAAAATATTTTAAGTTCACCATTTATGTTCTGGTTCTATATTATTGGTGTTATTTCAGCTGTATTCCACTTTGCTAACGGTTTATGGTCATTCAGTGTTACTTGGGGGTTAACGGTAACACCGAAGTCACAAAAGTTTGTAACCTATGTAACGTTAGGCGTATTTGTCATTTTCTCATACATGGGTATCGCGTCATTAATCGCGTTTGCGTTTTAAGAACCAATTTTTAGTTGTAATTAGTTAACGGTAGAAAAAGGGAGTGAAACGTCAATATGAGTAATAAAAATATCGTAGTAGTCGGCGGTGGCTTAGCTGGGTTAATGGCAACCATTAAAGCAGCAGAAGCGGGCGTTCACGTCGATTTGATTTCACTTGTTCCTGTTAAACGCTCCCACTCAGTCTGTGCACAAGGTGGTATTAACGGGGCTGTTAATACGAAAGGTGAAGGTGACTCACCTTGGGAACACTTTGATGACACGGTTTATGGTGGTGACTTCTTAGCCGATCAACCACCAGTGCGTGATATGTGTGAAGCGGCTCCTAGCATTATTCATATGCTTGATCGTATGGGTGTTATGTTTAACCGTACGTCTGAAGGTTTATTAGACTTCCGTCGTTTCGGTGGTACTCAGCATCACCGTACAGCATTTGCTGGAGCAACAACAGGACAACAATTATTATATGCACTAGATGAACAAGTTCGTCGTCATGAAGCGAATGGCTTAGTGACGAAATACGAAGGTTGGGACTTTTTAGAAGCTGTCATTGATGAGGATGGTGTGGCACGCGGTGTTATTGCCCAAAACATCCAATCCCACGAAATCCGCGCATTTAAAGCAGATGCGACAATTATGGCAACGGGTGGTCCTGGTATCATCTTTGGTAAATCAACGAACTCTGTTATTAATACAGGTTCAGCTGCGGCAAATCTATATCGTCAAGGAGCTGTTTATGCGAACGGTGAATTTATTCAAATTCATCCGACAGCCATTCCTGGTGATGACAAGCTACGTCTGATGTCAGAATCAGCACGTGGTGAAGGTGGTCGTGTATGGACATATAAAGACGGTAAGCCTTGGTACTTCTTAGAAGAGAAATATCCAGCTTACGGTAACCTTGTTCCACGTGACATCGCAACGCGTGAAATCTTTGATGTCTGTGTTAACCAAAAACTTGGTATTAATGGCGAGAACATGGTTTACCTTGATTTATCACATAAAGACCCAGAAGAATTAGACGTTAAACTAGGCGGTATCATGGAGATTTATGAAAAATTCGTCGGTGATGATCCACGTAAAGTACCGATGAAGATCTTCCCTGCTGTGCACTATTCTATGGGTGGTCTATGGGTTGACTATAATCAAATGACAAATATCCCAGGTATTTTTGCTGCGGGTGAATGTGATTACACTATTCATGGTGGTAACCGCCTTGGTGCTAACTCACTATTATCATGTATTCATGGTGGTATGGTTGCAGGACCTAACGCGATTAAATACATTGATGGTTTAGATGAGTTAGCGGAAGACAAACCACAAGAACTGTTTGATGAAAAAGCAAAAGCTGAAGAAGAAAGTTTCGAAAATATCCTTGGCATGACATCTGGTTCTGAAAATGCTTATCAAATTCACCGTGAACTAGGTGAATGGATGACAGACTATGTAACAGTTGTTCGTGACAATGAAACATTACTTAAGACTGACGAAAAAATCGGTGAATTAATGGAACGTGCAAAAGATATTAACATTCACGACACATCGAGATGGGCTAACCAAACAGCGATGTTCGTCCGTCAATTAGACGGCATGTTGAACTTAGCGCGTGTTATTACACGAGGGGCTTATAACCGTAATGAAAGCCGCGGTGCTCACTACAAGCCAGAGTATCCGGATCGTAATGATGAAGAATGGTTGAAGACAACAAAAGCAACATATAATCCAGAGAAAAATGCACCTGACTTCGAATATGTTGATGTTGATACATCCTTAATTCCACCTCGTAAGCGTGACTATTCGAAATCAAAATAAGCATAGGGGGTCAAATGTATGGCGGGAGATCAAAAAACAATTAAAATGATCATCCAACGTCAGGATGAACCTGAAGCACAGCCGTATGAAGAGGAATTTGATATTCCTTATCGTGACAATATGAACGTCATTTCCGCTCTGATGGAAATCCGTCGTAACCCAGTCAATGCCCAAGGTGAAGAAACAACACCAGTTTATTGGGATATGGGTTGTTTAGAAGAGGTTTGCGGTGCTTGTTCGATGGTCATTAACGGCAAAGCGCAACAGTCATGCACGGCGTTAGTTGATCAATTAGAACAACCGATTCGCTTAGAACCAATGAGAACATTCCCAGTTATGCGTGACTTAGCTGTTGACCGTACTCAGATGTTTGATTCACTCAAACAAGTGAAAGCATGGGTTCCAATTGATGGAACATATGACTTAGGTGAAGGTCAACGTATGCCAGAAAGTAAACGTCAATGGGCTTACGAATTATCGAAGTGTATGACGTGTGGAGTGTGTTTAGAAGCTTGTCCAAATGTTAACGACAACTCTGATTTCATCGGACCAGCTCCATTATCACAAGTTCGTTTATTCAATTCACACCCAACTGGTGAATATCACAAAGCTGAACGTATGGATGCTTTATTAGATGAAGGTGGCTTGCAATCGTGTGGTAATGCACAAAACTGTGTGGAAGCTTGTCCAAAAGGTATTCCTTTGACAACTTCAATTGCTGCATTAAACCGCGAAGCAACGTTACATTCATTCAAGAGCTTCTTCGGTAGCGATCATCACGTATAAGGTAAAAAGGGCTGACTCAGTCAGCCCTTTTTTCACACCTATTAATGTCAGAATTTTAAAGCAAATGTAGGAGGGTTATTATGAAAACACCAAGTTATATTGATGATATGCAACAGTGGAAAGACGAATTTTCATTTTACATACCAATTGAAATCCGATTTTCAGAAACGGATATGTTCGGCCATGTGAATAACGTGTCACCATTTATATATTTTGAACAAGCACGCATTGCTTATATGAACAAAATTGGTCTGTTCGGAAATTTAGATCAACACGTCACAAAAATTCCTGTCGTAAGCGACTTGCAATGCGATTACCTAAGCCAAATTTATTTTGGTGAAACGATTTATGTTTACGTAAAAACAGCTCATATTGGTAACACGTCAATTGATATTCACTATATGGCAGAAAACGAAAAAGGCCATGTTTGTTTGGCTGGACGCGGCCGTGTTGTTCAAATACATGCTGACACCCAAAAGCCAGAACCATTTTCTGAAGATCAACTTAATCGTTTGAAAGAACCGAAACATATCATGAATTCATAAATTCATGACAACTGTTGCGAACGTGACAGTTAGAATGAACATAAACTATGGTGACTGAAACATTCCTCGTGCAAGAAGTAGCTCGCTTCTGTATGGAGGAGGGGTTACCACTTGGACAACAAACCGTATCATCCTAGCAACTTATTAACGAAGCGAGAGAGAGAAGTTTTTGAATTACTCGTACAAGATAAAACGACAAAAGACATCGCCCAAACGTTATTTATCTCAGAAAAAACCGTAAGAAATCATATTTCCAATACAATTCAAAAATTGCAAGTCAAGGGGCGTTCTCAAGCCGTAGTGGAACTAATTCGGCTTGGCGAAATTGAACTTTAATGATGCCGGCTACATGTTAGCCGGTTTTTTCATTCTATTTGTGGTGTAACTTCATCGTTTTTCACACCATAACATGCCGTTTTTTGTTATACTGTAGGTAGTAACTTACATTAACACAAATCATTATCAAGATCTTAACGATTTTAGAAAATGAGTGTTGGAGGGAGCAAATCATTGCATTCAACTATTGATTCGAAAGTCATTGCTGAATTGGAAAAAGATGTTCGATACATATCCAATATGGTCAAGCAAAGAGGTCGTGAAATTTTAAACCATTATCCGATCACACCGCCACAATTTATAGCGTTGCAGTGGTTATTAGATTCGGGTGATTTAACAATTGGTGAATTATCGAAAAAAATGTACTTAGCGTTTAGTACAACGACCGACTTAGTCGATCGCATGGAGAAAAATGAGTTAATCGAACGGATTCGTGACCCTAAAGACCGTCGCGTTGTTCGGATTCATTTACTTGAAAGAGGTAAAGACATTATTGATGAAGTGATCGATAAGCGCCAACAATATTTACGTGATGTGCTCAAGTCATATTCGTCTGATGAGGTTGAAACATTACGTCGGTCTATGACGCAACTATTTGAAGAAATGAAACATCAAGAACAGACACAAGATGAAGATAAGGAGTCATAATCGTGAATAAACCTATAGCTGTTATTGACTCAGGTATTGGCGGACTGACTGTTTTATACGAATTACAACGGCAACTACCGAAAGAACACTTTATTTACTTAGGTGATACGTTAAGATGCCCTTATGGATCAAAGTCAGAGGATGATGTTCGCCAATATACATGGGAAATGGTCCGTTATTTATTGCAGTATGATATCAAAATGTTAGTAGTTGCTTGTAATACAGCGACAGCCGTTGCACTAGATGAGTTAAAAGATCATTTAACGATTCCAGTCGTTGGTGTCGTTGAGCCAGGTGCAAGGGCAGCGATTAAAACGACTGAATCTGAGCATGTTGCCATTATTGGGACGGAAAATACAATTTCTAGTCAGGCGTACGAAACGGCGTTAACGGCCATAAACCCGTCTATTCAAACATTAGGCGTAGCCTGTCCACAATTTGTTCCGTTAATTGAGTCTGGTGATTTGATTAGCGACGAAGCATATCATATTGTCGAACAAAGCTTAACGGCGATCAAAAATGACCCGACTATTGATACACTTATTTTAGGGTGTACACATTATCCGATGATCCAACCGTTAATTGAATCGGTGTTAGGTGATAAAATCACAGTATTGTCATCCGCACTAGAAACTGGTTCTGAAGTGAGTGCAAGCTTGGCTTTTCATGAGCTGTTAGCCGATGATAAACAAGATATTAATCATCATCCGGTCATTTTAACGACGGGTCATTTAACCGTGTTACAGCGAATAAAAGATGAACTGTTCCACTTTACTAGTAGTCAAGTACAACAAGTGACGTTAAATTCTTAGCTTATACGTGGTGAACGTATAAGCTTTTCCTTTGTTTTATGTTTTATGTGATTGTAAGTTCACGTATAAAACGGTAAAATAACGTGGGGTATCATAATATATGACGCGATTAAACAAGTTAAGAACTAGTGTTAAAACATGATAGCAAGCTAGAGGAGGCTAAACATGAGAACTGATGGACGTCGATTTAATCAATTAAGAGAAACGACAATCGAAACAGATTTCACGAAACATCCAGAAGGGTCTGTCTTAATTACAGTTGGTGATACTAAAGTCATTTGCAATGCAAGTGTTGAGAAGAAGGTGCCACCATTTTTGCGCGGCGAAGGTAAGGGTTGGATTACGGCAGAATACGCGATGTTACCACGCGCGACAGCGCAACGGAATATCCGTGAATCGTCGAAAGGAAAAGTCGCCGGTCGTACGATGGAAATTCAACGTCTAATCGGTCGTGCACTACGAGCTGTCATCGACTTAGATAAATTAGGCGAACGAACGATTTGGGTTGATTGTGATGTTATTCAAGCTGATGGCGGAACTCGGACCGCAGCTATCACCGGCGCATTTGTTGCCACAACGATCGCTTGTGCTCGTTTAGTAGAAGATGGCGTCATTGATGCTATGCCGATTACGAATATGCTAGCGGCAACATCTGTCGGTATTAATGAACAGGGTGATGCGCTGTTAGACTTGTGTTATGAAGAAGATTCTAACGCTGACGTTGATCTGAATATGGTCATGACAGATGAAGACCAATTTGTTGAGATTCAAGGAAGCGGCGAGGAAGCTACATTTTCGCACACACAACTAAATGACATGTTACAGTTGGGCACTGAGGGTATTAAGACAATCTTTGATTATCAACGTGACGCGCTAGGAGAATATGCAAATTTAATTAAAGGATCTGATAACCATGACTAAAACAATTTATGTTGCAACGACAAACCCTGGTAAAATTAATGAGTTTAATGAGATGTTGTCACCATTAAATCTCAATGTGAAAAGTCTCAAAGATGAAGTACCTCAAATGGATGATGTAGAAGAAACAGGAGAAACGTTTCGTGACAATGCGATATTAAAAGCTGAGACATACGCTGAGCGCTATCAATTGCCGATTTTAGCTGACGATTCTGGGCTAGAGGTCGACGCGCTAAATGGTGAACCGGGTGTTTACTCGGCACGCTATGCAGGCGAAGCGAAAAATGACGAAGCGAATATTGATAAAGTGTTACACCAATTAGAGAACGTGTCTGAATCAAACCGTGATGCGGCCTTTGTATGTGTGATAGCTTTCGCTGAACCAAATAGTACCACATTAACATCAGAAGGCAAATGTGCCGGTAGCATAACAGATAAACGTTACGGCGAACATGGTTTTGGTTACGATCCTATATTTAAACCGGATGGATATGATCAAACATTAGCCGAGTTAGGGCCTGAGATTAAAAATACGATTAGCCACCGACGCCACGCGCTTAATAATATGTTAACGCAATTAGAAACCGTACTGGGTCGTTGATCGGTTCAGGCGTTTTTATATAGTTAGTGAATGATAATATAAATAAGAAAAACGCCCAATCCTTTGTCTACAAAGGATTGGGCGTTTTTAGTTTAGTGTCCCGAGCAGGAATCGAACCTGCGACCGACAGCTTAGAAGGCTGTTGCTCTATCCCCTGAGCTACCGGGACAACGTCAAAAAAATGGAGCGGGTGATGGGAATCGAACCCACAACATCAGCTTGGAAGGCTGAGGTTTTACCATTAAACTACACCCGCATCGAACTATGCATTTATGGGTCGCTAATAAAACGAGACGTTTATTGCGACATGTTTTATTATATAAACCTAAGCGATAAATGTCAACAGACGGCTGAGAAAATCTTAACAAAGAAATCACTTCTCAACATGACATTTTATCAATTTTAAGTATTTACATTGTTTAGTTAGATTGATACACTTTTGTCAGTTTTAATATTTAAAAAATTTATAATAAAAATCTTGATGTTAAGAGGTGAGTAAATGGCTGAAGAATGGAGGTTAATTGATACTAGAGATTATGACGCTGCAACTAATATGGCACTTGACGAGTGTTTACTAAAATGGGTAAACGACAACAAAATAGGTCCGACGATACGCTTCTATGCTTGGTCTGAACCGTCGTTATCTATTGGGCAGTTTCAGAATGTTGAAAGCTCTATTGATTTAAGTTCTTTGGAAAAATATGATTGTCAATTAGTTAGACGGCTGACCGGTGGCAGTGCAGTGTTACATGATGATGAACTAACCTATAGTATTGTTGTTCCTGAAAATCATCCATTGATTTCGAGATCTGTTCAAGAGGCTTATTACACATTGTCTAAAGGGCTTGTGAAGGGCTTTAAACTATTAGGAGTTCAAGTGGATTATTCGCTACCTAACCAACAGAAAACGAATAGACGAACAGATGTCTGTTTTGAAAGGCCTGCATTTTATGAATTGTTAGTTGATAACAAAAAATTATCCGGTAACGCTCAAGTTAGAAAAAGTGGTGTTTTATTACAACATGGCTCGATCCCAATGTCGTTGAATGCGGAAATGTTGTTTGATTTGTTTCAATTTCCTTCTGATCAAATAAGAGAACAACGACGTCAATCGTTTGGTGAAAAAGCAACAACCTTAAATGAAGTGACAGGGAAATCACATACATACGATGAGGTAAAACAAGCGTTTATTAATGGGTTCCAAGATTCACTTAATATTTCTTTAACACCTTTGACTTTATCAGATGAACAATGGCAAGACGTTTTTGAATTAGCTGAACTAAAATATCGCTCAAATGAATGGAATTATGAAAGAACATACAAGGAGGCTTTGTTGAATGACTAGTCAAAACACGTACATCCGTAAACCTGAATGGTTAAAAACACGACTCAACACAAACAAATCGTATAAAAGCTTAAAAAAATTAATGCGCGATAATCGTTTGAACACAGTGTGTGAAGAAGCGCAGTGCCCAAATATACACGAATGTTGGAGCGAACGACAAACAGCAACATTTATGATTTTAGGTGACACATGTACAAGAGGCTGTCGTTTTTGTGCAGTTAAAACGGGCTTGCCTAATGAATTAGATTGGGGCGAGCCGCAGCGAGTTGCTGATTCTGTTAAAGTGATGGGATTAAAGCATGTTGTCGTGACGTCAGTTGCTCGGGATGATCTTAATGATGGCGGGGCTGCAGTTTTTGCCGAAACCGTTCGCGCTATACGTCGTGAGAATCCGACATGTAGTATCGAAATATTACCATCTGATATGAAAGGGGATTACGAAAGCCTTCATACATTAATGGATAGTGAACCGGATATATTTAATCACAATATCGAAACGGTACAACGCCTAACGAAAAAAGTTCGAGCGATCGCAAGATATGAACGATCTTTGGAATTGTTGAGACGAGTCAAAGAGATAGCTCCGAACACCCCGACTAAATCAAGTATCATGGTTGGCTTAGGTGAGACGAAAGAAGAACTAATTGAAGCGCTTGATGATTTACGAGCTCACAATGTAGATATTGTAACAATTGGTCAATATCTACAACCAACACGTAAACATCTAAATGTAGAACGTTATTATCATCCAGATGAGTTTGAAGAGTTAAAAGAGATAGCGTTAGCAAAAGGGTTTAGCCATTGTGAAGCAGGACCACTTGTCCGCTCTTCTTATCATGCCGATGAACAAGTGAATGCCGCGACGCAAAATCGGATTAAGTATATGAAAGGTGTAGAGGAGCAAGAAGGTAAGTCGGTTTTTTAAATGTTGAAGAATTGAAATCCGAAAGCCATATGGTTCGCCAATTATTAAAAGCGAATTCGAGCTATAGTATAGTTCGAATTCGCTTATTTAGTATGGTCTAATTTTTCATTTTTCAGCGTTTGCATTAATGTAATCAGTCGGTCGACTTCGTGTGGCTCGAGTTCCTCAAAGCGGTCGAGTTCATGTTTGATATGGAGAATAGTATGGTCTTCGCTTGCTTCATCTTTTATAAAGTAAGTGGCGATCGAACCGGTAATCATACCGATTAAACCAATACCGACAAACATTAGAATCATCGCAATCATACGACCTAAACCGGTTACAGGTGAAATGTCCCCATAACCAACTGTTGTCGCTGTTACGATAGACCACCACAAGGCATCTTGGTACGTATCGATGCTTGGTTCAATATACATAATCGGAATAGAAGTCAATAGAACAAGAATGATAGAAAATGCGATGACCTTGTCTAAATTGTTCGTTCGCATAATAGCCCAAAAAGGTTTGAAATAATGTTTCGCTAGTAATAACACGCGAACAAATCGTATTAGACGAGCAACACGCGCTAACTGAAAAATGGCATCGAATGGTATAATGGCAATTAAATCAAATGGGTTCTTTTTGATATAACGCCATTTATCGTTTGTAGAGTATAGTCGAATCGAGAAATCGATGACGAATACAATCCAAACTATACGATTAATGATGATTGAAGTTTGATTGTCCGACCACATTAATAACACGGCTGTCAGAGCGAGGGAAAATAAGGTTACTTCATAAGCTGTTTTGATTTTTGAACTCATTCAATTCCTCCATTTAGCACGCTTTATCATTTATTATAAGCGAAAAATTAAAGGAACGAAATTGTAGATGGTTATTTCACATATTAGAAGGACAACTTATAATGAAGGGTATAACAAGCTTTGAAAAAAGGGTGTTTTATGATGCCAGAGCATATTAAACGAATCGTTGAAAAAGCAACATCAACCATTGTAGATAGCGTAGTCCCAGTGTCAGGTGGCGACATTAATGATAGTTTTGATGTAAAAACATCGGATGGACGTTTTTTTGTGAAAACGAATCGTGAGGGACCAGAGTCATTTTTTGAACGTGAAGTAGAGGGATTAAAACGTATTGCCTCAACACATACAGTCCATGTACCAGAGGTCATCGATTTTAGTGATGAGAACCATCCAAGTTATTTGATTTTAGAATGGGTTCAGCCTAAGCGAGGATTTGATGAAGCGATCTTGGGTCAAAAGATCGCTCAACTCCATCACCACACTCATTCCCAATATGGATTCAGTGACTTTACATATGTAGGCACGCTTAAGCAACCGAATGGGTTATATGACAATTGGGCTAAGTATTATCGTGATCAACGTTTAAGAAATCAAATGACGATTGGGGAATCACTCGGCGTTATGAAAGGGCAAAGGGCGAATAAATTAAACCAATTATTGGACCAAATCGAACGTATTGTGCCAAAAGATCCACCACCGTCTTATTTACACGGTGATTTATGGAACGGGAATTGGATGTTTGATCAAGAAGGCAAGCCATATGTTATCGATCCATCGTTTTTGTATGGAGATCGTTATTTTGAATTGGCATTTGCGGATTTATTTGGCGGTTTTTCGTCATCTTTTTATGACGGTTATCGATCTGTTTTATCGATTGGATCTGATTATGAAGAATTGAAACCACTCTATCAACTGTTCTTCTTGCTCGTACATTTAAATATTTTCGGTGAAGCCTATGGTAAATCGGTCGATCGCATACTACATTATTATGTGTAACATAAATTGATCATTTTAAGTGAATATCACGAAAAACAAGCGTGGTCTTGTGATTTTTCTGATACAATAGACTTAGTTTGGTCATGTTTTTTTATGAAGGGAATCGGGTAAACTACATAATACGATTGAAGGAGGTGAATAAAGATGAATGATAATAAGCAAGGGGTCGTGATGTTCCCAGGATGGCGAAAAGAATTAGAAGAGAAAACATTCGATGCAATACAACAAAAATATTATGAAGAAGCCTTATTACATATTAAAAAATTGGAAGATTTCAATGAAGCCTCACATGATATTATTACAGCGAAAGTGATTGCATATGTTGAATTGAATCGTTATGAAGAAGCGATAAGTTTATGTAGACGGCTTATGAGAGAAGATGAGGACAATTACTATAAGTATTTACATATTTATTTAACGATTTTATTTCAAACAAGTCAGTACCGTGAATTAATTGAATTGTTAGATGAGATCTTTCAAACAGAAACGATTCCGTTTGATTATCGAGATGCTTTTCAACAATTATATGATGTAAGTACTGATATGCGTGAATCAGCAACGGAGGCTGAATCTGAAGAACATATTAATCATTTCATCGAATCGCTTGAGAACGGAAACTTTCAAGAACAGTGGAAGCTTTTATCTTACCATCGGAAGTTCGATGTCGGACCGCATATAGAATTAATTAAACCGTATTTAAGTGACACGAGACTTAATCCAGTGATCAAAACAGGTATTTTACAATGGTTTATGGAAGAAGAAGTTGATCATCAGGTTGAAGTCGAAAAGTTTGGCGAATCGAATCATGTGACACCTGTTGCCTTAAAGGACGTATTAAACACATCGTTCTCGCAAAGTGTCCTTGATTACTTAGAACATATTGAACAAGGTGACCCGACGTTATATGAATTTGTTAAACAGATTTTATATCGCTATTTATACATAAAATTTCCGTTCGCGCCTCAACCGTCTGATGACAATGTTAAAAATTTAGGTGAAGCTGTATTGAAACTAGCGCAACAATACTTACAACTGAATGAAGATGTTGATGTACGAGAGGAAGCCACTACTCAACAGCGTGAATGGATGGATGAAATTGAGCGTTTAGAAAAAAATTATTTTTCACAAATTGGTGAATAAAATTTAGTTCATCATGAGTGTTGAACGTCGAAATTTCTATGTTATAATATAGTGGTTGCATTATGCATGATTATAGAAATGCATGACTCAAACGATAATATAGTAGATGAATAGATGTTGGAGGGAAGATTTATGTCAGCAAAATGGGAAAAGAAAGAAGGTAATGAAGGCGTCTTAACGGTAGAAGTAGATGCGAAAGAATTCGATAAAGCATTAGACCAAGCCTTCAAAAAAGTAGTAAAAGACATTCAAGTGCCAGGTTTCCGTAAAGGAAAAGTGCCACGTGGCATTTTCGAACAACGTTTCGGTGTTGAGTCACTTTATCAAGATGCTGTTGATATTGTACTACCAGATGCTTATATGCAAGCAGTAGAAGAGACGGGCATTACACCAGTTGATCGTCCTGACGTTGACGTTGAACAAATCGAAAAAGGTCAACCGCTTATTTTCAAAGCGACAGTAACGGTTAAACCTGAAGTTGAACTAGGCGAATACAAAGGCTTAGAAGTAGAAGAACAAGATACGTCAGTTAGTGATGAAGAAGTAGAAGAAGAACTAGCTTCTCTTCAAGAAAAACACGCTGAACTTGTCGTGAAAGAAGAAGGACAAGTTGAAGAAGGCGACACAGTCGTTATCGATTTCGAAGGTTATTTAGACGGTGAAGCGTTTGAAGGTGGATCTGCTGAAAACCATACATTAGAAGTAGGATCTGGCCAGTTCATCCCAGGATTTGAAGAGCAGTTAGTTGGTAAGACAGCTGGCGAAGACACAGAAATCCAAGTGACATTCCCAGAAGATTACCAAGCTGAAGACTTAGCTGGTAAAGAAACAACGTTCAAAGTGAAGATTCATGAAGTGAAAGCAAAAGAAGTGCCAGAGCTTGATGATGAATTCGCTAAAGATGTTGATAATAATGTAGAAACATTAGACGAGCTACGTGAAAACACGAAGCAGCGTTTACAAGAACAGAAAGAACAAGATGCTGACCAAGAAAAACGTGAGCAACTTGTCGAGAAAGCGTCTGAAAACGCAACGGTTGAAATTCCAGATGCTATGGTTGATTCTGAATTAGATCGTATGCTACAAGAGTTCGAACAACGCTTACAAATGCAAGGCATGACGCTTGATATGTATTACCAATTCGCAGGTCAAAGCGAAGATGACTTGAAAGAACAAATGCGTGAAGATGCAGGCAAACGTGTACGTACGAACTTAACGTTAGAAGCGATTGCTGCAGCTGAAAACTTAGAAGTGACAGAACAAGATATTGAAGATCAGTTGCAAGAAATGGCGTCAATGTATCAAACAGACGTTGAGCAATTAAAACAAATGCTTGGCGGTAATACTGATGCGCTTAACGAAGATTTAAAACTTAAAAAAGCTATCGACTTCTTAGCAGAAAACGCAAAAACAGCATAAATGATAGTGAAGCAACAAGGCGCGTTATATCAACGTGCCTTGTTTTACACTATTATTAACCATTTAATTTTAAAGTAAGTTTGTAACATGATACCTTGGTCAAGACATATAATAAGACTAAAGTTTTTCTTTTGACTAATTCGATTGAGAAGTACATAATGGGTAATGTAGTATAAATGGATGGTTCATCATAAAATTGAGTATGAAACATCATTTATTACGTCAAATTAAATCATAAGATATATGTTGAATGAGTTAACATATAACAGTTCATGTATGGGGTGAAAGTATGTTTAAATTTAGTGATGAAAAAGGACAGCTTAAATGTTCATTTTGCGGTAAAACACAAGATCAAGTCCGCAAGCTAGTGGCAGGACCTGGTGTTTATATATGTGATGAATGTATTGAATTATGCACAGAAATTGTTGAAGAAGAATTAGGATCAACTGAGCAAGAAGAAATGACAGAACTGCCTAAACCGAAAGAGATTTGCGACATTCTAGACGATTATGTCATCGGTCAAGAAGAAGCGAAAAAATCTCTATCTGTAGCAGTTTATAACCATTACAAACGTATTAATTCGAGCAGTAAAGAAGACGATGTTGAATTATCGAAAAGTAATATCCTCTTATTAGGGCCAACGGGTAGTGGTAAGACATTGCTCGCACAAACGATGGCACGTATTTTGAATGTCCCGTTTGCCATTGCTGATGCAACATCATTAACAGAAGCAGGTTATGTCGGTGAAGATGTCGAGAACATCCTCCTCAAATTAATCCAAGCAGCTGATTATGATGTTGAAAAAGCTGAAAAAGGAATTATTTACATTGATGAGATCGACAAAGTCGCTCGAAAATCAGAAAATCCATCGATCACGCGTGACGTGTCAGGTGAAGGTGTTCAACAAGCATTGCTTAAGATTTTAGAAGGAACGCAAGCAAGTGTACCGCCACAAGGTGGACGTAAACATCCTCATCAAGAATTCATTCAAATTGATACGACGAATGTTCTCTTTATCGTCGGCGGCGCATTCGATGGCATTGATCAAACGGTTAAACGTCGTCTAGGCGAGCGTGTGATTGGTTTTGGTTCAGAATCAACAGGTGAACAGTTAGAAGAGTCAGAACTGCTTACACAAGTATTACCAGAAGACTTGTTACGTTATGGGTTAATTCCAGAGTTTATCGGCCGTCTACCGGTTATTGGTAGCTTAACGCCATTAGATGAAGACGCGTTAGTTGATATTTTAACGCAACCGAAAAACGCGTTATCCAAACAATATGAAAAACTGTTTGAAATTGATGGCGTTGAACTTGAACTACGCGATGATGCGTTACGCGCTATTGCGAATAAAGCGATTGAACGTAACACTGGAGCACGAGGACTGCGTTCAATCATCGAAGATATTATGTTAGACGTGATGTTCGAATTACCGTCTCGTGACGACATTGAGAAATGTATCATTACGCGCGAAACGGTTGAAGAAGAAAACGGAAAACCGACGTTAGTCATGGAAGACGGCACAGTCATTGATCAAAATAAGCAATCACCTAGAGAAAGTGCATAAAGAGCAACATCACGATATGTGATAACAAGAGGGTACTCTCCTCATCATAGGTGAGAGTACCCTTTTTATGTATGTTATATCCAACTAATGAAATGAAACGGA
The DNA here is from genome assembly GCF_040545925.1 of Alkalibacillus flavidus. NCBI lineage: Bacteria > Bacillati > Bacillota > Bacilli > Caryophanales > Bacillaceae > Alkalibacillus > Alkalibacillus flavidus. Next base: position 135,797 of record NZ_JBEPMX010000002.1, on the reverse strand, counting down.
ATGAATAAACTAAAAGCAATCAATGGTTATGATAATTGGCATTGCAATTGCAAGTGGAGGTGTACGAAGATGAGCCAACAATCAGAAGCGGTATTGCCGTTACTCCCATTACGTGGTGTTGTGATATATCCATCCATGGTACAACACCTTGATGTCGGGCGAGAGCATTCGATTAAGGCATTAGAAGAGGCCATGATGGGTGATCATCGACTTCTTTTAGTCGCTCAGCGTGATTCGTCTGTCCAAAATCCAACGCAGTCAGATATTTTTGACGTTGGAACTGTGGCACATATTAAACAAATGGTGAAGTTGCCGAATGGGACGAGTCGTATTTTAATTGAAGGCATCGAGAGAGCTCAAGTTAAAACGTACGAACAAAATGATCCATTTATGACCGTAACGTACGACACGATTTACGATGAACATGGTGATGAAACAGAAGAACAAGCACAAATGCGAATGTTAACGCGTCAATTTAACGAATATACAAAAGTATCAAAAAAAACAAAACGTGAAACGTATGACACGGTTAAAGATATTGAAGAATCTAGCCATTTAGCCGACATCGTCACGTCTCATCTCTCGCTTAAAATTGAACAAAAACAGCACGTTCTAGAAACAGTCAACGTGCCAGAGCGTTTAGACTATCTCATCCAAGTGATTCAGAACGAAAAAGAAGTTCTGTCGATGGAAAAGAAAATTGGTCAGCGTGTGAAACGTTCGATGGAACGAACGCAACGCGAGTATTATTTACGTGAACAGTTAAAAGCGATTCAAAAGGAATTAGGCGAACGTGATGGTAAAACGGGTGAAATCGAAGAATTAAAAGAGAAGATAGAAGATGCAGAAATGCCAGAGCGTATAGAAGGAATCGCACATAAGGAATTAAGTCGCTACGAAAAAGTGCCACAAAGTTCTGCGGAAAGCTCCGTCATTCGTAATTATATTGAATGGCTCATCGCATTACCTTGGACAAATGAAACGGAAGATAATTTAGATGTCAGTCGTGCTGAACATGTGTTAGATGAAGATCATTATGGACTCGAACGTGTGAAAGAGCGTGTCTTAGAGTATTTAGCGGTTCAACAACTGACGGACTCGACGAGTGGGCCTATCTTATGTTTAGTCGGACCACCAGGAGTTGGTAAAACGTCACTCGCTCAATCAGTCGCGCGTTCAATTGGTCGTGAGTTTGTCCGTGCATCTCTAGGCGGGGTGCGTGACGAGGCCGAAATTCGAGGTCATCGCCGGACTTACGTCGGTGCGATGCCAGGTCGAATTATGCAAAGCATGAAATCAGCAGGTACAGTGAATCCTGTATTTTTATTAGATGAAATCGATAAAATGGCGAGCGATTTTCGTGGGGATCCGTCATCTGCTATGCTCGAAGTATTGGATCCTGAACAAAACGATAAGTTTAGTGACCATTTTATCGAAGAACCGTATGACTTATCTAAAGTGATGTTTATCGCGACAGCGAATAATTTATCGACGATTCCAGCACCATTGCTTGACCGTATGGAAGTGATTTCGATTGCAGGATATACGGAGCTTGAGAAATTGCATATTTCGAAACAACATTTAATTCCGAAACAGCTTGAGGAGAATGGTTTGACGAAATCAAAGTTACAATTTCGTGATGATGCGATTTTAAAGCTCGTGCGTATGTACACACGTGAAGCAGGTGTCCGTAATTTAGAAAGAGAAATTGCGTCAATTTGCCGAAAAGCAGCGAAGAAAATTGTGTCTGAAGAGAAAAAACGTGTCGTTGTCACAGAAAATCAATTAGAAGAATTGTTAGGAAAACCGAAATTTAGATACGGACAGGCTGAACAACAGCATCAAATCGGAACCGCGACAGGCCTAGCCTATACACAAGCGGGAGGCGATACGTTAGCTGTTGAAGTTTCGATCGTTCAAGGTACTGGTAAATTAACGTTAACCGGTAAATTAGGTGATGTGATGCAAGAATCGGCACAAGCGGCCTTTAGTTATGTAAGAGCTCGAGCTAATGAATTTGATTTAGAAGCGGATTTTTATGATAAATACGACGTCCATATACACGTCCCAGAAGGCGCGACTCCTAAAGACGGTCCATCTGCTGGTATCACGATTGCTACAGCTTTAGTATCGGCTTTCACGAATCGACCAGTGAGAAAAGAAGTCGGTATGACAGGTGAAATCACATTGCGTGGTCGGGTGCTACCAATTGGTGGCTTAAAAGAGAAATCGTTAAGTGCCCACCGTGCTGGGTTAACGACGATTATTATGCCACAAGATAATGATAAAGATTTAGAAGATATACCTGATAGCGTTCGTGACCAACTGACATTTATTAAAGTGAGTCATTTAGATGACGTATTAGACCATGCGTTATTGCCGAAGGAGTCGATAATATGAAAGTAAATCATGCTGATATTGTCATTAGTGCGGTCAGTCAAGCACAATACCCTGAAGACCAAAAACCGGAAATTGCCTTAGCTGGTCGATCCAATGTTGGGAAATCTTCGTTCATTAATAAAATGATTCAACGGAAAAACTTAGCACGTACATCGTCCAAACCTGGTAAAACACAAACGTTAAATTTTTATATCATTAATGATGCGTTTTATTTTGTCGATGTGCCTGGTTATGGTTATGCTAAAGTGTCGAAACGTGAACGTGAGGCGTGGGGCCGTATGGTTGAAGAGTACCTTCAAACGCGTGAAGCACTGCAAGCAACGGTTTTACTCGTAGATTTCCGTCATCCACCAACGGAAGACGATTTAATTATGTACGATTACTTAAAGTATTTTGATTTACCCGTTATTGTGATCGCTACGAAATTAGATAAAGTGAAAAAATCACAGCGCGATAAACAATTAAAAGTGTTAAAAGAGGAATTAGAGTTAGAACCAGAAGACGTTATCATTCCGTTTTCAGCAGAAACAGGAGAAGGTAAAGATCAAGCGTGGCAAGCGTTGTCATCTTATTTAGTTTGATGGGAATCCCGACTAGTTCGGGGTTCTCTTATTTTGTCACGAATTTGTCAACGAATAACAGCTGTTTTGTGATATAAATCAATGATTCAGTGGATTCAATCAGTTAGATTAAAATAATGAAGTGATAATGGAGGCTGAATATCGTGAAATTTTTATATGTTGTTGTCATTGTGGCATTTATTGATACATTTATTCAGCTTCCGATCATGACGCCATTTGCACTTAGTCTAGGAGCAAGTGAAGCCTTAACAGGTCTCATTGTCGCCATGTATTCGTTATCGAATGTCATCGGTAATATTATAGGTGGGCATTGGGTTGATCGCATCGGACGTAAACGGATGATGGTTATTGGCATGTTACTCGTTAGTGTCATGTTAAGTTTTTATCCGTTTGCACAAACAGGTGAGCAACTATTATGGATTCGATTTTTCCACGGATTAGCAGGTGGTGTCTTAGTTCCGGCTGCCTTCGCTTTACTGGGGGATTTGGCCAAACGAAACGACAACCCTAAAATGATGGCCTTCGCTGGGGGTGCCATTGGCGTAGCGGCCATTGCTGGACCTGCGATTGGTGGTGCATTAGCTGCCGCAGGACAAATTGTCTATGTGTTTGTCTTTGTCGCGATTGTATTTGTAGTGACTGCTGTGATCAGTATTAGTCTGATTCCTGCGTCATATGTATCACAAGTGAAAGACGACATGACTTGGACGGTTATGAAATCGATTATGACGAATCGTGGTGTGTTGCAAGCATCAACCGTTGCGTTTACGTTAATGCTGAGTAATGGTACGTTAGCTTTCGCACTTCCTATTAGTGTCGAAAACCTTCAACTTGATTCGATGACGACAGGTTTACTGCTTAGTTTGTATGGCGTTACAGCGTTAGTGATTTTCATGTCTAAAATCAATGACATTTACACGCGTTATACGGCTTATCATTTAGTAGTAATTGGTTTGGGTTTAATTGCGTTATCGATGAGTCTTTTACAAGTTGCATTCCATTTAGTGTTAATGGTTGTCGCGATGATTGTGTATGGTATTGGTTTTGCGTTCATTTTCCCATCGATGAATCAAATGATTGCTAACAGTACAGATGAGACGATCCGAGGAAAAGCATATGGTATCTTTTACGGCTTTTTCTCATTAGGTGTTGTTGCTGGCTCAATCGTCTCAGGTGCCATTCAACAATGGATTGGCCTACCGTTTATTTTCTGTACTGTTTTAATACTTGTTAATATGATGATATTATTTCGACTTAAATCGAAGTAAGTTTTATTTTCTTGTCTTTGTTAATATCCGTTATAAGAGCTTATTTCTTAAATAACAACACAATCCCAAAGATAATGAGAAGAATAGGCCAAAACTGTTCTATGATTTGAAAGGCGAGGTCTAACCAACCGAGCCAAGCTGGCATGGCGAAAGCTGATAGGGCTAAAAACGAAATAATGATAAATATTATGCCAATGATCGTGCCCTGGCGCGTCTTTTGGGCGCGTAAAATAAAAGCAATCCCGATGATTAACGTATACATGCCCCAGTGATCAATCCAATTAACGGTACTATGTAACATATGAAAGTGAATACCAAGCCCAAACAAAATAAACCCAGGTAAAATATTGTCGTGTTGTCGATTACCATAAGCACTGAATAAAAAAGCAATGCCTAATATGACTAAAATCGACGGCCAAGAGCCAAACTGTGATAAAATAGGTATATCATATTGTTGAATGAGGAAAAATATACCGAACCCGATTAACGTGATGGCTAAAAAAGATTGTGATTGTTTCACGATGACATGTCTCCTTCATAGTTAAATCGCTTGAAGCGTCATAGGTAATATGATAGGCTACAAATAGTTATTAATAATAATTCTAAAGAAATAATAGCATAAATATTCATAAATTGTTCAACTGATTTCAGTTTAATCGAAATGGTTAGTTGTTACAATGTATTCAGACGTTTATGAGTACGAAGTAAGGGGTGACACACATGCATTTTGTTGCATTATCAATGAACTATCGAACAGCCCCAGTTGACATAAGAGAGAATTTAGCTTTCTCTGACGACCAACTTAGCGAAGCGATGCAACAGTTGAATGCACAAAAAAGCATTTTAGAAAATGTGATTGTTTCAACGTGCAATCGGACAGAATTATATGTTGTCGCTGACCAGTTACATACTGGTCGTTATTATGTGAAGAAGTTTTTAGCTGATTGGTTTGAAATGGATGTTGATTATATGGCGAACTTCATTGAAGTTAAAGAGGACGATGAAGCCATCGAGCATCTATTTAACGTCGCAGCTGGGTTAGATTCTATGGTTTTAGGTGAGACGCAAATCCTAGGCCAAGTGAAATCAGCGTTTCAGCGCGCTCAAGATGAAGAAGCATCAGGCTTAATGTTTAATCAATTGTTTAAACAAGCTATAACGAATGCGAAACAAGCTCACAAAGAAACAGGCATTGGTCAAAATGCGGTATCCATTAGTTATGCAGCCGTCGAATTATCGAAGACGATTTTTGATAACTTAAAGAATCAACACGTCGTCATTTTAGGTGCGGGTAAAATGGGCGAGCTAGCCGTCCAAAATTTACACGGTTCTGGTGTCGAAAATATTACTGTCGTCAATCGAACGATTGAGAAGGCTGAAGAAGTCGCTGCAAAATTTTCAGGTGAAGCACGCTCGATCGACGAATTAAGTGATGTGCTCGAACAAGCTGATATTATGATTACATCTGTTGGTACGGATGATTATATTTTAAACAAACAGCATTTGAAACCTGTCCTTAAAGAGCGTCACGGAAAACCATTATTTATGGTTGATATTGCAGTGCCACGAAATCTAGACCCAGATATTGAACAACTAGATGACATTTTCTTATACGATATTGATGATTTACAAGGCATTGTTGATCAAAACTTAGCTGAACGTCAAGAAGCCGCTCAAGAGATTAGACAAATGATTGAAGCGGAAATGCATGAGTTTAATGAATGGGTGAAGACATTAGGCGTCGTACCAATTATCTCGGCCTTACGTCAAAAAGCATTAACGATTCAACAAGATACAATGGCGTCAATCGAACGAAAAATGCCTGATTTAACAGCTCGCGAGAAAAAAGTATTAAATAAACATACGAAGAGTATTGTTAATCAAATGTTGAAAGAACCGATTTTACAAGCGAAAGAAATGGCTGGCGAAGATCATGCAGATGACATGTTAAAGATGTTTGTCCGAATGTTTGGTATCGAAGAAGAAGTCGAACAAGAGTTAAAAACACAAAGCGAAAAACATCAAAGCCATAAATCGGTTAACGAATCATTACCTATTGCACAATTCGTTAAGGCGTTGCAATAGATGAGAGAGGAGTTCTCTCATGACTATTTGGGAACATATACGATTATATGAAATTATTGTCTTATTGTATGGGTTAAGCTTAACCTTTTACTTCTATGATTTTGTTGAGAGAAACCGGAAGGCGAATCGTTTTGCCTTCTGGTTACTTTTATTCGTATTCATTTTACAAACTATCGTATTATTTTCGAATATATACTTATATGGCTTTTTTGCCATGCTGAATGCAATTGAAGGGTTATATTTCTATGCATGGCTCATCTTGCTTGTATCGATTGTTGTGAATTATTTCTTTAAAATTGATTTAGTCGTCTTTATCGTTAATATAATCGGATTTTCAATGATGGTGATGTCGATCTTAACGACAGCATCGAGTGAAGCGACATCTATGACACCTGTCATTATTGGAGATATTTTACTCGCGCATATTGTGTTAGCGTTTATTGCTTATACACTTTATACGTTATCGTTCGCATTTGCTACATTGTATTTGTTGCAATTTTATTTATTGAAACGAAAGCGTTGGCGTGAGTTAGTCAAACGAATTGGGAACTTAGCCCAATTAGAAAAAGTATCATTTTACTTAACTGTTTTTGCCACGCCGATTCTTCTTATTTCACTTATATTAGGGGTTTTATGGGCATATACAGCAGATGATTTATTTTATTGGATTGATGCGAAAACAGTGGGATCCTTCGTTGTGATTGGCATTTATTCGATTATTATTTATATTAGAGTTAGACAAAAAATAATCGGGAAGAAGATTGCCAAATGGAATGTGATTGCCTTTTTATTTTTATTTTGTAATTATTTAATTTTGTCCATGCTATCTAACTTTCATGGCTTATAATTGAGGAGGCTATAAGGTGCGCAATATTATTATTGGTTCTAGACGTAGTAATTTAGCTATCACACAAACGGAATGGGTGATTGATAAGCTGAATGAAGTTTCGGATGATTACAGTTTTGACATCAAAAAGATCGTCACAAGAGGCGATCAAATTTTGGATGTGACATTATCAAAAGTTGGGGGCAAGGCCTTGTTCGTTAAAGAAATTGAACAAGCGATGTATAATCATGAAATCGACCTTGCTGTCCATAGTATGAAAGATGTTCCGTCTGAAGTGCCTGAAGGGTTACCGATTGGTTCGATTCCAGAACGTGAAGACCACCGTGATGCATTTATTTCAGAAAACCATGTAAAGCTTGATGACTTAAAAGAAGGCGCATTAATCGGTACGAGTAGTTTAAGACGTGGTGCGCAACTGCAAGCGTATCGTCCCGATTTAAGGGTTCAGTGGATTCGAGGAAATATTGAAACGCGTTTGCGTAAACTTCAAGAAGAAGACTTTGATGCGATTATATTAGCAGCAGCAGGACTCAAGCGAATGGGGTGGTCAACTGAACTTGTGACTGAATTCCTTGAACCTGATGTTTGTTTACCAGCAGTTGGCCAAGGAGCATTAGCGCTACAGTGTCGTGAAGATGATGAGGAATTACGCCAATTGATTCAACAAATCAACGATGAATATACAGCCAAAACGGTTACGGCTGAACGTCAATTTCTTAGTTTGTTAGAGGGAAGTTGTTCAGTTCCAATTGGTGCTTATGCCGTTCTAGAAGGAGATGACATTGTGCTTCAAGCATTAGTTTCTTCGTCTGATGGTGAAACGGTATTAAAAGAAACGGTTAGAAGTCAAGATCCTCTCGATGCAGGTGAGCAAGCTGCTAAGTTGTTGATTGACCGTGGAGCGAAAGAATTAGTTGAGCAAGCCAAACAGGAGTTAGAAGAATAGTGGTCGAACATCATCATGAGCGCGGCATCGTATTGTCGCGCTCATTGGAGCAAGCACCTGCATTTCAAATGTTGGATCGTAAGCTGGACACGACAATCCATGGTGTGCCACTTATAACGTTTGATTATGTGGAACCAAGTGACACACAGATGACCAAAGAGACCTTGCTTCAACATGATTGGGTTATTTTCACAAGTCATAATGGTATTTATTATTTTATGGAATTGCTTAAACATCATCAAATATCACCTGATGTATTGAATCAAATGAAGCTAGTGACAGTCGGAGACAAGACGAAGCAAACATTAAATTCATATGGTTTTGATGTTGAGTTTGTTCCATCTGTTTTTGATGCAGAAACGTTGGCAGAGCAACTGATTCAACAACGACAAATGCATTATCCGTTACTCATTAAAGGAACAAAATCACGCGCTGTACTAGATCAAGCGTTAGATGATTATGATATCAAATATCGCTCGTTAACGGTTTATAAAACGGTGACCAATTGGAACGAGAAAAGTCGATTGAATGATATTTTAGCTGAAGGGCCGGTTGATGCGTTCGTCTTTACATCACCATCGTCAATTGATGGCTTTTTAGACATGATGAGTGAACGAAAGCGTTCATGGTTTTCATTACCATGTTTTGCTATTGGGCAAACGACAGCAGATTATGCGACAAAACAAGGCTTTACTAAGGTGTATAAGCCCAGTACATTCACGTTAGAGGGGCTTGCCTATTTAGTGGAACAATATCTTAAAGGAGAGATAATATGACGGAATTACAGTTTGATCGTCATCGTCGTTTACGACAAACATCAGCGTTTCGGGACCTCGTACGCGAAACACATTTACATACAGATGACTTGATTTACCCGCTTTTTGTTTTAGAAGAAGAAGGAAAGAAGCATGAAGTCCCATCAATGCCAGGTGTTTATCAAGTGTCGATTGATCGTCTTGATGAAGAAATTGAGGAAATCGTATCGTTAGGGATTAAATCTATTATTTTATTCGGAGTTCCTAATCATAAAGATGACGTTGGAACTGAGGCTTATAATGATGAAGGTGTTGTCCAAATGGCAACGAAGCGAATTAAATCCATTGCACCTCATTTAGTTGTCATGGCTGATACTTGTTTATGTCAATTTACTGATCATGGTCATTGTGGTGTCATCCATGATGAATACGTCGATAATGATGCTACATTACCATTGCTCGTTAAAGCTGCTGTATCGCAAGCAAAAGCAGGCGCTGACGTGATTGCGCCTTCGAATATGATGGACGGGTTTGTAACAGCAATTCGTCATGGTTTAGATGAAGCGGGATATACGAATGTTCCGATTATGTCGTATGCTGTAAAATATGCATCAGCTTTTTACGGACCGTTCCGCGATGCTGCTCATAGTGCACCACAATTCGGCGATCGCAAAACGTATCAAATGGACCCAGCTAACCGTTTAGAAGCACATCGTGAAGCACAGTCAGATGTCGAACAAGGCGCTGACTTGTTAATCGTTAAACCAGCACTTAGTTATTTAGATATTATGCGTGATTTAAAAGACCGTTACGATCAGCCTATTGTTGCCTATAATGTAAGTGGTGAATACTCATTAATTAAGGCAGCAGCACAAAATGGTTGGGTGAATGAACAAGAAATCGTTCTTGAAAAAATCACCTCAATGAAACGTGCGGGTGCGGATCTTATTATGACGTACTTTGCAAAAGATATCGCTAGATGGTTGAATGAATAGTAGGAGGGTTCACAATGACAAATCGATCAAAACAATTATTTGATGAAGCAGTCGAACTAATGCCTGGTGGCGTTAACTCACCAGTTCGCGCGTTTAATTCAGTGAATGTTGATCCAATTTATATGGAAGAAGGTAAAGGGTCAAAGATTACTGACATTGAAGGAAATGAGTACATTGATTATGTCTTGAGTTGGGGTCCATTAATTGTTGGGCATGCTCATGAACAAGTGATGGAAACATTACAGCATGTGATGAAAAAAGGGACGAGCTTTGGTACGAACGTAGAGTATGAGAATAAATTAGCTAAACTGTTAATTGATCGCGTTCCATCGATCGAAATGGTACGCTTTGTGAATTCTGGTACGGAAGCAACCATGAGTGCCTTGCGTTTAGCGCGTGGGTTTACAAAACGAAGCAAAATTTTGAAGTTCGAAGGTAATTACCACGGCCACGCTGATTCACTCTTGATTAAAGCTGGCTCGGGTGTTGCCACGTTAGGATTACCTGATAGTCCTGGTGTTCCAGAATCGATCGCGAAAAACACGATCACAGTTCCATACAATGATCAAGAAAGTGTAAAGTATGCATTTGAACATTATGGTGATGATATCGCAGCCGTGATTGTTGAGCCTGTATCCGGTAATATGGGTGTCGTGCCACCAGTTAATAACTTCTTACAGTATTTACGCGATATGACGAACGATTACGGTTCACTACTGATTTTTGATGAAGTCATGACAGGTTTTCGCGTTGGTTACAACTGTGCACAAGGTCATTTTAATGTGACGCCTGATTTAACGTGTCTTGCAAAAGTAATCGGTGGTGGATTACCAGTTGGTGCTTATGGTGGTCGTCGTGATATTATGGAAATGATCGCGCCGGCGGGTGATATTTATCAAGCTGGTACGTTATCAGGTAACCCATTAGCGATGGCAGCTGGCTATGCAACGTTAAGTGAATTAACGCCTGAATCTTATGATGAGATGAATAAGAAAGCGGATCGATTAATTGCTGGCATTGAAGATGCGGCTAAAGAAAACGGTGTACCGCTTTGCGTCAATCGTGCTGGTTCGATGTTAGGCTTCTTTTTCACTAACGAAGATGTCGTTGACTTCGATTCAGCTAAGACATCTGATTTAGAATGGTTTGCAGAATATTACCGTTATATGATTGAGCAAGGCATATTCTTACCACCTTCTCAATTTGAAGGTATGTTCTTATCAACTGTTCACTCAGATGAGGATATTGATCGCACTATTAAAGCCATTCAACATGCCTTTAAACATTATAATAATTAAATTTGTTCCACGCTAAAGCTGTCGCTTTGGCGTGTTTTTTTGTCGAATAATGTCGTACGCTTTGCGTTGATTGGAACAATCGTTCGGTATATAATATCGTTGAGGCCTCTCTATTCCTTCATCATTTCCTCGATGAACGTGACAGTTTTCCATTTTATTAACTCAAAACCAATTGAATACTACAGACAATTTGAAAGGGGATTTTCGATTCTAATGGGTCATGATATTTATGGCGTTAATCAAAATCATCAACAAGTTGCGTATGCGCGATTTCACATGTTTAATGACGTTGCACATAACCTCTATCAATTATTAGATTCTGAGGAATGTGATGGCGGTGTCAGTGGAATAGGCGTGCAAAAAACATTCTCCAAAGAGCAAATCAAACAAGCCCTCGATCAATACAGCCAACATTATGGACATCTCTCCAAACAATCACTCGATATGGATTATGAGCAAATTAACCAATTTTTACATGATTGTTTATCATCTGCGGAACAAGATGGAAGTGTGACAGTTTGTTTTGCATAATCTAGGTTTAATCCATTTTATTAGATGCTATAAAATAGTCACCAACAAAAGTGACGCTCCTATATATAAAACTTCTTAGTCCGAAAAATTAGTATGATGTAATCGTTCATTGATAATAGAAGGAATGGGGCTTCATCTTAATCATTGAATCGGATTTATACCGTTAATCAAGCATAGTTTGTTTCTCCTCATAATAAACATAAGTATTGGATGAATATGTAGAGGGGGAAACCAATGAGTTATCGTGAAAACATGCCGTATCAGTTTGATGTTCAGGAACATATTACGTTTCGTCATGGTGAAGAAATTGAGGATTTGTATAGTATTGCGATTGATCCTGATGTTCAAGTGCATCACCATCAATCCACTGTACAGGTAAGAGGTGTATTGGTTGTACATGGTGATTATTTAGCTCGTCAAACGACGCAAGAAGAAACCGTGTTCGTTGATCAAGATCAGCACACCGTCCAGCAAGTGCGAGCACTTGATAATGGTTTCATGGAGTTTCAATATCCTATTCCTGTTGATATCTCCATTCCTTACGAGCGTGTGAAGCTTGAAGAAGATGTTCAGGTTGCAGTCGATTATTTCGATTATGAGTTACCAGAACCGAGAACGTTAAAAGTGTATACCACGATTCGGTTAGATGGTGCTGTGATGATTGATGTCGAACAAGACGATATAACAGATGATAGTAATACAAATGATTTTGAATTAAAGCAATTTCCAGCTATTGAGGATGAAGTCCAACATGACGATGACTCACAAAGCGTTACCAATACAGAACCATCTCAACCGGGTCGTGATATTTGGCCGAAAGAAAAATCGACATCGTTTCAAGACTTTTTCCAAACTGAGTCAAACGAGCCTAGTCAATCAGTAAGTAATACTCATGGTACGGATGACGAACCAAGTGAAGATTATGATACTTCCGATGATTCTATAGAAGACAGTAGTGATGAGGTGGAGGAAGAAGATGCATCGACAGTGAAAAAAGGTTTGAATTATTTGTCGAAGTTTTTTCGTGAAGAACAAGACGAAACGCAAGTTCAAATGCGAGTTCGTTTTGTCCAAGCGAATGAAACATTAGAAACGATTGCAGATGCCTACCATTTAACAACGCATCAACTCGAACGATTAAACAACTTGGAATCATCATCTCAATTACAAGAAGGAGATGTGTTGCTCGTTCCAGCTAAATCGTACTCAACTGATTAAAACCATTCCATGTAAAAACCAATGAAAATACCAACAATGGCTCCAGCTAAAAAAACATCCAGTGTTGTCGGAAATAATAAGGTCCTGATGAGTTGAAATATCATAATTGGGACAATACACCGTTCGATTGTCATAATACATTTTCGCATCCATGGTGGTAACCGGTAACGATAATGTTTTCCCATATTACATTCGCCTCCTGCGATAACTTATGAACACGATATGAAATTCGTGCGAAAGATGATTGACTTATGATGATAAAATTGGATACAATAAATACAAATGTCATAAAGTCAATAAGCTAGTAAGAGAGGAGTACAGGTTGGTACCCGTCTAGAGAAGGAAACCTTGGCTGGAAGTTTCCTCGGCTCTGCTGTCTGGAAGTCGCTCTGAAAATAGCTGTTTCTTTGAAATACTAGTAGAAGAAACCGGGAAAACCGTTACCTAAGTGGAGTGTATGAGGTCATACTCATAAACGAAGGTGGTACCGCGAAAGTGTTCTCAAAGCTTTTCGTCCTTTTTTAAGGATGGAAAGCTTTTTTTAATGACGAAAAATTTATAGGAGGCGTTAGTATGAGTGAAAAACAGAGCCAATCCATGGCCCCGAAGTATAATCCAACTGAAGTTGAAAAAGACCGCTATCAATTTTGGGTTGATGGGAAGTTCTTCGAAGCGAAAAATGACGAATCCAAAGACCCCTTCACAGTGGTCATCCCACCGCCGAACGTGACGGGTCGTCTGCATTTAGGACATGCCTGGGATACGACTCTTCAAGATATTATAACGCGTTATAAACGAATGCAAGGGTATGACGTGTTGTGGTTACCAGGGATGGACCATGCTGGTATTGCGACGCAAGCCAAAGTAGAAGGAAAATTAAAAGAAGAAGGAAAAACACGTCACGATTTAGGTCGTGAAGGCTTTTTACAACAGTCATGGGATTGGAAGGAAGAGTATGCGTCTTTCATTCGGTCACAGTGGGAAAAAATAGGATTAGGTGTCGATTATTCGCGTGAGCGATTTACGTTAGACGATGGTTTATCCAATGCGGTTCGTGAAGTATTTGTATCATTATACGAACAAGGACTTATTTATCGCGGCCAGTATATTATTAATTGGGATCCAAGTACACAAACAGCGTTATCAGATATCGAAGTCATTTATAAAGAAGTTCAAGGCGCATTTTATCACATGAAATATCCATTAAAAGATGGATCGGGTCATATTGAAGTCGCAACAACACGACCAGAAACGATGCTAGGTGACACATGTGTCGCTGTGCATCCAGATGATGAACGTTACCAACATTTAATTGGCAAGACAGTTATATTACCAATTGTTGGACGTGAGATCGAGATTGTCGCCGATGATTATGTCGATATGGAATTTGGTTCAGGTGCGGTGAAAATTACACCAGCTCACGATCCGAATGACTTTGAGATCGGTGAACGTCATAATCTTGAACGAGTTCTCGTCATGAATGAAGATGGTACGATGAACGAAAATGCTGGCAAATATAATGGCATGGATCGTTTTGACTGCCGAAAACAAATCGTGCAAGATTTACAAGAAGAAGGCGTGCTGTTCCAAATTGAAGAACATACTCATCAAGTGGGTCATTCTGAACGTAGCGACGCAGTCGTAGAGCCGTATTTATCAACTCAATGGTTCGTTAATATGCAACCGTTAGCTGATCAAGCGATTGGCTTACAAGAGACAGATGATAAAGTCGATTTCGTGCCAGATCGTTTTGAAAAGACGTATTTACATTGGATGGAAAATATTCGTGATTGGTGTATTTCACGTCAATTGTGGTGGGGACACCGCATTCCAGCTTGGTATCATAAAGAAACAGGCGAACTTTATGTTGGTCGCGAGGAACCAACTGATATAGAGAACTGGGTGCAAGATGATGATGTGTTAGATACATGGTTCTCATCTGCTTTATGGCCGTTTTCTACTATGGGTTGGCCAGATGAAGACAGTTATGATTTAAACCGTTATTTCCCGACAGATGTTCTCGTAACAGGTTATGATATTATTTTCTTCTGGGTATCGCGTATGATTTTCCAAACAAAACACTTTATGGACCGCCGTCCGTTTAAAGACGTGTTAATCCACGGACTCGTTCGTGATGCGGAAGGACGTAAGATGAGTAAATCACTCGGTAACGGCGTTGACCCGATGGATGTCATTGACCAATATGGTGCTGATTCCTTGCGTTATTTCCTTGCAACAGGCTCATCTCCTGGACAAGATTTACGTTTCCATTGGGAGAAAGTCGAGTCTACTTGGAATTTTGCTAATAAGATTTGGAACGCGTCACGTTTCGTTATTATGAATTTAGATGATTTTAGTTATGATGATATTGATTTATCAGGTGAAAAATCGGTTGCGGATGAATGGATCTTAACGCGTTTAAACGAAACGATTGAACAAGTCACCCATAACATCGATCGATATGATTTTGGTGAAGCGGGCCGTCATTTATACAATTTTATTTGGGATGAGTTTTGTGATTGGTATATTGAAATGGCGAAACTGCCACTGTACGGAGATGATGATGCGGCTAAGAAAACGACTAAATCAGTATTAGTCACAACGCTTGATCACATTTTACGCATGCTACATCCGTTTATGCCATTTATCACGGAAGAGATTTGGCAACACATCCCACATGAAGGTGAGTCAATTACTGTTAAAGCATGGCCACAACCTGATCATGCTTATAGTAATCAACAATCGCGTGAAGAGATGGAACGTTTAGTATCGATTATTCGTTCAGTCCGAAATGTGCGTGCAGAAGTTGATGCCCCAATGTCTAAGGAAATCAAAATTGCGATTAAGGCACAATCTGAAGACGTCGTGTCAGAACTTCAAAACAATCGAATTTATCTCGAGAGATTTTGTAACCCTGAGGAATTAACGATCAAGACTGATTTAGACGTTCCAGAACAAGCGAAAAGCGCTGTGGTAACAGGTGCTGAGCTTTACTTCCCATTAGAAGGCTTAATCAACATAGAAGATGAAATTGCTCGTTTACAAGATGAATTGAACAAATGGAACAGCGAAGTAGAACGTGTACAAAAGAAATTAGCAAACGAAAACTTTGTCAACAAAGCACCGGAAGCCGTCGTGCAAGAAGAGCGTGACAAAGAAAAAGATTACATCGAAAAACAACAAGCTGTTCAAGCACGCATTGACGAATTAAAACGCGTGCAATAAAATGACTTAGAGTTGCTACTTGACTACGGTCAGTAGCAACTTCTTTTACATATTGAAAGAAAATAGGTGACGCATATGAACGAACGAGAAGCGATTGAGTGGATACACCAACAGTTACCGTTCGGTATTAAACCGGGATTGACGCGAGTGAATATGTTGCTAGATCAGTTAGGCCAACCGCAGCACAAGATTAAAACCATTCACATTGCAGGTACAAACGGCAAGGGGTCAACGACATCGTTTCTGAGCCACATATTAAAAGAAGAAGGATATAAAGTCGGGACGTTCACATCACCTTATATTGAGCAGTTTAATGAACGAATGAGCATTAACCACCAACCGATAAGTGGGGATGATTTAATATCATTAGTTGAACGAGTTAAGCCCATTTGTGAAGACATTGCTCAGACCGACGTTGGACACCCGACTGAATTTGAAATTATTACGGCGATGGCTTATTTATATTTTGATGAACAACAAGTCGATTACGCCATTATCGAAGTCGGATTAGGCGGGCGATTAGACTCGACAAATGTCATTCACCCATTATTGTCTGTTATTACATCAATCGGATTTGATCATACCGACATCTTAGGGAATACATTAACAGATATTGCTCACGAAAAAGCCGGCATTATTAAAAGACAAACACCTGTTATATCGGGTGTTATGCAAGATGAGGCTAAACGTGAAATTGATCGGATAGGACATTTGAATGATACGAACGTGACTCATTTAGGCGATTCATTTTTTGTTTATTCTACTCAATCGACTACAGAAGGGGAACAATTTGATTTCGATAATCATGACCAATTATTACGCAATTTGGCCATAAACATGGCAGGTCACCATCAAATGAACAATGCTGCGCTTGCTGTACAAGCTTATGTGACGTTAATGTCTATTGAGTTTAAAAAGCCCAATCCCCAAATTATACGAAATGGATTGAAAAACACACATTGGTCGGGGCGTTTCGAGACTATTCGACAAACACCTGATGTTATACTTGATGGAGCTCATAACGTTGAAGCGATGGAATCGTTAATTGAAACAATTAAGCAACGATACTCTCCCTCATCGGTTTATATTTTGGCTGCCTTTATGAAACATAAACCCGTGGATCAATTAGTCAAAAAAATGTCGCAACATTTTGAACATATTACGTTAACAACGTTTGACTTCAGTAAAAGTTGTGAGTATTATGAACTGAAAGAAAAGTATGAAAATTGCGAGGTGGGCATTATAGACGATTGGACAATAGCCTATCATCGACTACGTGAACAACTAGAACTAAATGATGTACTTGTCATTACAGGATCTTTATACTTTATTTCGGAAGTCAAACGGACGTTAAGCATATAACTCCAATGAAATTTGTCCTAAAGGAGCCCGTATATGTCTAGATTGAAGAATATTAGCATTTGGCTAATTTGGTTATCCATTTTCCCGACATCGATGACCTACTTATATTTTGCCATTGAACCCAATTTCACCGGATATTGGGTTGATATTATTGCATTTGCCATCATTATGTGTGCTGTTGCTTATTTTCCGATTCAAGTCGGGTCAATTACAATTTTCTTTATTAACGGCGTTAGTTTTGCGGTGTTTTTATATTTTGGTCTTTTTGCGGAAATAGTCTTAACGCAGTTAGCATTAATTTCGTTGTTAATCAAAATCAAGCTAAAAAAATCCGAATTTTACCGGATTGCGACGAATTCGACGATGTTATTTTTAACGTCCATATTTGCAGCTGTTGTCTATTATGCACTAGGCGGAACTCATGGCGTATTATCGTTAAATACGTTAGATCAAATTATACCTCTAGTTGGCTATATTGTCGGATCAATTGTCGTGAACCAAGTGTTACTCGCACTTATTGATATATATGTGAAAGGGAACAAATTCACGGGTATCCCGAGTTCTTTACTCGTCGATAGTCTCGTCACGGCGATGATTTTTCCAATCGGCCTTATTTTATATATATTGTATTTAGAAATCGGTCTATCAGCTATATTTATTGTCGGGTTTCCAGCCATTCTATTATCAGTGGTTATATCGACATATCATAAAGGGCAACAAATCAATAAGTATTTACATGATACGAGCAATATCGGCCATGAATTGTCAAAGAAGTTGAATGTCAAAGATGTCCTTGATACGTTCGTGGAAAAGGTGCATGCGTTAATACCGATGTCGTACATTTATGTCTATGATATTACGAACTCGTCACGTTCGATGAATATGATCCGTTATGTGAGTGACGATGAAACACAGCATTTGCAAGATATTTCATTGGAATACGGAGAAGGTTTTGCTGGGCAAATTTATAAAGAAGAAATACCGAAAATGCTCGTGAAGCGTAGCCAATTGGGCAAGATCGAAAATAGCGAAATTCCCGAAGAAGTAAATAGTGCAATAGGTGTTCCAATTATGCGGAAAAACTTAGTTGTGGGCGTTCTCGTTATTGCGTCAAAACGCAAATACGCTTACGAAAAATATCATTTAATGTTACTTGAGATTTTAGGGAACTTCCTATCTGTTGCGATTGAAAATGCTAGGCACTATCAATCCGAGAAGAACAAAAGTCAATGTGATCGCTTAACAGGGCTGTACAATTATCGTTATTTCACTGAGCACTTAGAAAGCTATGCGTTTGACCTACAAGAAAAAGAGTTAGATGAAGAATTATCGATTATCTTATTTGATTTAGACTCGTTCAAAGAATTAAACGACACTTACGGACATGAGGCAGGTAACGAAGTGTTAATCGAATTAGCAAGACGTATAGAAGCTTTTGTCGGTGAGCAAGGGTTAGTCGCTCGATATGGTGGTGAAGAATTTACAGTATTAATTAAAGGGTATAAGCATCATGAAGCGGTTGATTGGGCCGAATTATTACGCGCCAAGATTGCGCAAGAACCATTCAAAGTGACGAATCATATGCTGGACCACCAAGATCCGATTAAAATTTATGTGACAGCAAGTATCGGTGTAGCCACTTATCCAGATCATTGTGAAACCCCTGATGAGTTGATTCGCCAAGCGGATCGTTCGATGTATGTTGGGGCTAAGCGTAATGGTAAAAACCGAGTAGCTTCTGCTGAAGAAGCGATTTAAAGAAGTTAGAAGATGGATTACTCCTCTTCTAGCTTTTTTTGTTTAATTAAGGTAAGATGTCGTGAATTGGCGAAGGTGTGTGACATCGTTTGTGCTTTTTTTTGCGTTCGTTATGCTAGGCTAGTCCTAACATGAGCGAAGGTGGTTGCGATATGGAAGAACGGAAAAAAATCAAAGTAGCAATTCATCAACACGATAACCAGCAATCAAAACATCAATATGAACCTGTTATGACACCACGAACATCGAAGTCTACGAAATACAACTTAAAAAAATGGTCTATTATAAAATCAGCTTTACTAGCTCTCGTGTTAGGCGCTGTTTTTGGCATTGGCATTTTATATTACTTTGATATGACAACACCGCCAACATCAGATGAAGCGACCGCACCTGTGGCGTCCAATGATGAATCAGATGAACTAGATCAATCTGAGCCAGCTTCTACTGATACGTCAACGACATATTCGGGTGGTGTGTATGATGTGGTTCAATTAGGCGTGTTTTCAACAGAAGAGAATGCAAACTCGCTTAAACGGTCGCGCGACATGATACCATCTATCGTGACTGAGCGTGATGGTAACTATTATGTGTTAGCGAGTTTAATTCATCCGTCACAATCGAAGCAAGAGATTATAGATGGGTTAAATAATGTTGGCTTGACTGAAAATGAAGGGTATTATGTGACATCATGGACTTTCGATGATAGCCAAATATCGTCCGATCATGCTGCTTTGTCTTGGTTAGAAGAAGGATTGAGTTTATTAGAGCCAGACACATTGTCAGAACAGTGGGAGGAAGACGTCACGACGTGGCTAGGTAATTACCCGACGTCAATGTCAGACGATAAACTTTTAAACCAAGCTATTAATATTGTGACGATGTCTGATGATGGAGATAGGGACACTAGCATGCATCGTGCCACATTATTATTAACATTGCATTTACTGTATGATTCAATTTCATAAAAAAAATGATTATCATTCTTTTTTTCAATGATTATGACAAAAAATGAAGCGTTAATCCCGGTGGCTTATAGAGATAATACGATTATCCCTTTTTGTTTTTTTAAGAGGCATTCACTACAATATAGATAACTTCAAAATGAAAGGGGTTCACGATGTGAATAACCAATCGATTTTAATTAGAGATGTCCCAGCTAGTGAAAGGCCACGTGAACGTTTGATGGAAGTTGGGCCACAATATTTGTCGAACCAAGAGCTTATCGCCATCTTAATTGGAAGCGGAACGAAAGGCCATTCGTCTCTATCACTCGCGACCAATGTGTTGAAACATTTTGAAGGCATTGCGTTATTACGTGATGCATCAATTAATGAATTGACGATGATTTCAGGAATTGGTACGGCTAAAGCGGTTCAGTTAATGGCTGCTTTAGAGTTGGGCAAGCGCATTCATACGTACAAAAACCGAGATCAATACGTCGTTAAAAGCCCAGAAGATGGGGCGAATTTTTTAATGGAAGATTTCAGAGGGTTACAACAAGAACATTTCGTAGCGCTTTATCTGAATACTAAAAACCAAATCATACACAGGCAAACGATATTTATTGGCAGCCTCAACTCCTCCATCGTTCACCCACGCGAAGTGTTTAAAGAAGCGATTAAACGTTCAGCCGCCTCAATCATTTGTGCTCATAACCATCCTTCTGGTGATCCTTCTCCATCAAATGAAGATATCCAAGTCACACGTCGATTATATGAATCTGGGAAAGTAATCGGCATTGATTTACTCGACCATTTAGTGATAGGTGATGAAAAATTCACGTCGATGAAAGAGAAAGGATATCTGTAATTTGACGCCCCTTAAAAATAGGTCCTATTTCATATGAAATTTAAGACCGCTTAGCCTATCCATTTATTTGCTTTTACCTTATAATATAAGTACTGTCATGAAAAGCACCACAGTTTCCTGTTGATGAGTTTGTGGTGCTTATTCATGTTTCATGATAAGTGAACGTACCTTGTAGTATGACTTATCATAGAAAAGAGGCGATCACGATTGAAATCATCGTTTTTCAACCGCGATGTAGCGATTGATTTAGGGACGGCTAATACGCTTGTAGCGATTAAAGGCAAAGGTATCGTATTAAATGAACCGACTGTTGTGGCTCAACATCATCAAACAGGTGATATTATAGCTGTTGGTTATGAGGCGAAGCAGATGATTGGCCGTTCATCCGGAAATATTGACGTTATCCGTCCGATGCAAGAAGGTGTTATAGCAGATTTTGAAACGACATCAACCATGATACAGTATTTTTTGAATCGCGTTGATGCTAAAGGGTTTTGGACAAAAAAACCGAGTGTCATGATTTGTGTTCCTTCTGGGGTTACAAAAGTGGAGAAACGTGCTGTCTGGGATGCTGGCAAACAAGCTGGTGCGAAAGACGTCTTCGTTATCACTGAGCCACTTGCGGCAGCATTAGGTGCTGGTTTGCCTGTTTGGGAGCCGACTGGTAATATGATTGTAGATATTGGCGGAGGAACGACTGAGGTAGCCATTGTTTCTTTAGGTGGCTTAGTTACAAGCCGTTCGATTCGGATTGCCGGAGATTATATGGATGACCAAATTCAATCTTATATTCGAAAACAATATAGTTTAGCAATAGGGTCTGCTACGGCTGAATTATTAAAAATTAAATTAGGCTCTGCAAAATATGATGACAACCGTGATAAAATGGATGTAAGAGATCGTGATATTGTGACGGGATTGCCAGAAACCGTAAGCGTGTCCAATCACGACATGGTCACGGCATTACAAGATACCGTCCAATCAATTGCCGATGCAATTATGGATACATTAGAAGCATCACCGCCTGAATTATCGGCTGATATAATGGAACGAGGCATCGTATTAACGGGTGGCGGTGCGTTGTTAAGTGGGCTATCTTCTGTTGTTAGGGAAATGACAGCGATACCCGTCATTTTAGCAGAAGACCCGTTGTACTGTGTCGTTCGAGGTACGATGGGGGCAATCGACCAATTCAGTCAACTAAAACACATAACAAATGACGTTGAAATGAATATGTGACGTTAAGAGAAGGTGTCAAAGATATGCCATCGTTTTTTAGAAAGAGAAAATTAGTCGTATTTTTATTAAGCATAATACTCATTGTTAGTTTAATCGGGTATTCATTACGTACAGATGATTCATCAAGTCTACCAGCACAATTCGCAATGGATACAGTTGGTTTCTTTCAAAGTGTTCTACACACACCGATTTCAGCGGTCAATGACTTCGTTGATTCTGTAAAAAATATTCGACAAGTTTATGACCAAAATGAAGTGTTGAAACGAGAGTTACAAGATTATAAATCATTAGCCTATGAAGTCAATGAATTAGAAAAAGAAAATGAAGAGTTAAGAGCGTTGGCTGATGTCGATACCACATTAAGTGATTATGAAACGTTAAATGCAACGGTTGTTGCAAGAAGTTCTGAGCGGTGGTTTCAACAAGTCACGATTAATAAAGGGACACAACATGGTGTTGAAGCCAATATGGCAGTACAATCGGCTGAAGGGATGATCGGTAAAGTTGTTGATGCGTCGCAGTTAACATCGACTGTGCAGTTATTAAGTGGCTTTGGTTCTGAACACCAAGTGTCTGCTATTGTCGATGGTGATGAGTCGATTTTTGGGCTGATTGAAGGTTATCACAGTGAATCTGATCAACTCATATTCCGGGATTTATCAAACGAAAGTGAGATTGAAGAAGGGCAAGCTGTCGTCACATCTGGATTGGGTGGTGTTTTTCCAAAGGGAATATTAATCGGAGAGATCAGTTCCATCGAATTAGATGATTATGGACTGACGAATGTTGCTTATGTGAAGCCGGCTGCGGATTTAGATGATATTAATCAGGTCAAAGTAGTTGACCGACAATTGCAAACTGTTGAGACAAGCGAGGAGGAAGAGTGATGAAAGTATTTTTACTCCCGCTTGCTATCTTTTTAGTGTTTGTCTTTCAAAGTGTTTTAACTGAAGTCATTCCTCAAACGTTTTTAGAAAGTTATTTATACATACCGCATTGGACGTTGGTATTTTCGATTATTATTATGACGTTTTATGACCGCGAACATAGTTATGTCGGGTTGATAAATGGTTTAGCATTCGCTTTTTTAACCGATTTAGCTTATACCTCAATATTAGGTGTCTATTTATTAGCATATGGTTTGGCACTATACCTTATTCATTTATTAAAGCGTGTGTTGCATAAAAATATTTTCGTTGTTTTGCTATTTGTCTTACTCGGTGTTAGTTTAGCTGATATCGTCCTGTATGGCGTATACTTTTTAGTAGGACAAATATCACTCGGTTTTCAAAACTATCTCATGATTCGCCTTGTGCCGACGCTTGTCGTGAATGTCATCGGTTTGTTTATGTTATACCCATGGTTGAAACCGATATTAACTAAATGGAAATACGAACTCGAGAATAAATAATGATTAAAGGGTGTCTCGACTTATGACAGAATCGAATCTATATCTTACAATGAAAGGGACGAGTGACGGTATTATTGTCTATTTAGACGATCAGTGCTCATTTGATCAATTGTTAAATACATTAAAAGAACAATTACAATCAGATTCTCTTCATCACCGAACGGCTGTAACAGTGCACACGCAAAATCGTTACTTGGAACCGTGGCAACAACAACGCATACGTGAAGTACTAAATGATATGAGTTTAATCGATGTGAAATCGATTGAATCTAATGTGATCACGAAGGAAGAAGCGCAATCATGGTATGATCATACGACGTTAAAACCACATGTGAAAACGATTCGGTCAGGTCAAGTTTTGCATGTCATCGGTGATGCGTTTATTATTGGAGATGTGAATCCTGGAGCAACCGTTAGTGCGACAGGCAGTGTGTTCATTTTAGGGCAACTTAGAGGTATTGCGCATGCTGGTTATCCTGATGGTATCCACGAAGTTGTTGCCGCTTCATATATGAACCCGAGTCAAATTCGAATTGCCGATCAGTTAAGTCGAGCACCTGATTATGAAATGGAAGGTTCGCATAGAGAATTTGCGTTTATTAATAATCAATCCGAACAAATCGAGCTTGACGACTTACATAACCTTCAAAAAATCCGTCCACATTTAACGGATATTGCGGAAAGGGGACTTTAAAATGGGAGAATCAATCGTTATTACATCGGGTAAAGGTGGCGTCGGTAAAACGACGACGACTGCAAATATCGGTACAGCTTTAGCTTTACAAGATAAAAAGGTGTGTTTGATTGATACGGATATTGGTTTACGTAACTTAGATGTCATTCTAGGCTTAGAAAATCGAATCATATTTGATATTATCGATGTGATTGAAGGGCGTTGTAAGTTACAAGCTGCGTTAGTGAAAGATAAACGATTTGATTGTTTGCATCTATTACCAGCAGCTCAATCTAGTGATAAAAATGAAGTGACACCCGAAGGTATTAAAACACTCGTCGACCAATTAAAGCCTGACTATGACTATATATTAATCGATTGTCCGGCGGGTATTGAACAAGGCTATAAAAATGCCGTAGCAGGTGCTGATAAAGCAATCGTCGTGACCACACCAGAAAAATCTAGCGTCCGCGATGCTGATCGAATTATTGGATTGTTAGAACAAGAAGATTTAAAAGCACCTCATCTCGTGATTAACCGTATTCGTAAACATATGATGGATAGTGGCGATATGCTTGCGGTCGACGATATTGTGTCAACATTATCTGTTGAACTATTAGGGGTGATTATGGATGACGAAGATGTGATTCGTGCCTCTCACCACGGGAACCCTGTCGCCTTTCAACCAGATACGAAAGCATCGATTGGTTACCGTAATATTGCTAGACGCATTCTCGGCGAGTCGGTTCCGTTAATGTTATTTGAAGAAGAAAAAGGCTTTCTAACGAAAATGAAAAAAATGCTCGGTATGAAGTAAGCGATAAAACCTCAGTTGTTACGATGACGTAGCAATTGAGGTTTGTTTTATTGACGACAAATCATAAATCATCATTCATCGAAATAGGCTAGTACAAACGGAAAAAGGAATGGTGACTTATGGATAGACGTCTACAAAATATTCGCCAAAACATTGCGAAACGTCGCTCAATGCAACGTCGAAACGTTAAACACAATACGACTATTCTTCCGACGCGAGAAGAATCACACGGCTTTTCATCGATACCTCAATCTGAACCGTCAAAAACATCAGATGTGATCACCCCCTTATTAAAAAAAGCGGTCGTAGCGCTCGGATTATTCGCTATGGTACTCATCATCAATCAATCGTCAGCATCTTGGATGAAAGAAGTAGATAATCGTGTGAATGGGTTGTTAACCGAAGATCTCCCATTTGCGACAGTACAAGCTTGGTATGATGCTCATATCGCAACGATGTTTGTTTCATCAGGGTTTGATGCGCCTGTCAATGAGCCGACAGAACCTGATCAAGCCGTTCTTGCGAGTGGTATTCAAGAAAATCGTGTGACATCGAATGACGATCATGTTTTGATTGATATAATGAAAGAGCAAACCGTTCATCCTGTAGAACGTGGCACAGTTCTGTTTGCAGGAACTAAACCGGACACAGGTAAGACAGTCATCATTCAACACGAAGACGGACGACAATCAATTTATGGCCATTTATCAGAAATTGATGTATTTCACTATCAATTCGTCGACCCGTCCAATGATTTAGGTACGATCAGACCTGATTCAGCTATTCAAACGGCAAAACTCTACTTCGCTTTAGAAAATCGCCATCAATCATTAGATCCTGTACCTGTTATATTGGACCGATAATATGACATTCCGGACTGTGGAACTTCATCCACTTTTAATGCTAGTGGGTGTGGTTGCTTACATATTTGGTTGGTTTGTTGAATTGCTCAGTTTATTTACACTCGTTTTAATTCACGAATTAGGTCATGTAGTGACAGCCAAATTATTAGGCTGGCACATAACGAAAATCGTAATTTGGCCGTTTGGTGGCGTGATGGAAACGAGCGATTATTATAATCGTCCGTTTAAAGAAGAGTGGTTTGTCACGATAGCAGGCCCTCTGCAACATATTTGGTTGTACGGCTTAATTGCCTTATTAAGTCATGTGATAAGTCAGCCAACATTGATAACGATATGGTATATGATGAACACAGCGATATTGTGCGTTAATTTGTTACCGATTCAACCGCTTGATGGTGGTCGTTTGTTGGCACTTGTTTTGTTCAGGTGGCTGTCATTTTACCGTGTGCTTATCATCATGGTGTGGTTCTCGATTGTGTTGATTGTTGGTATTAATGCTATACTATGGACAAGCCAAGTTTATTCACTTCATTGGCTAATATTATCGTTGTTTTTGTTGTTGGATAATTGGTTTTTGTGGCGTCAACGGCAACGGTTTTTGCTTAAGCATTTATTAGGGCGTTATTTACAAGAAACAGACCAAGAGATGGCTGTTAATTTATTAACATTACCTGTTGATCAATCAATCGATCAGGTTGTGAAGCGATTTAAACGATTTAATTATCATTATGTTTACTTCGATAACGGCATGATGTTAAGTGAATCGGATTGTTTACGTGGTTTATTTACCCGTTTTAACAAACATGAACTAAAAATGACTGAATGAATTAAGGTGAAGAATTGTGCGACAAATATGGATCCAAACAAAGACGGCACACCGCGTTTATCTCGATACAAATGATGGACAGATTCACGACGTGGCGTTTTATCAAGCAAATGACGATCAAATTGGCGATATTTTGTATGGTACGGTTGATCAAATAGATGAACGGCTCAACGTTTGTTTTCTCGATGTTGGAGGAGGGCGGCGTGTTTATTTACCGTTTCAATCTCTTTATAATCATACAGTTCGACGTGGCGATTATCTGCTTGTTCAAGTTGAACGATTAGCAACGCAATCCAAACTAGCGACTGTCACGACCAACATTCAATTTAAAACGGACGCCCTTGTCTATTTGCCATTGGAATCGGGCGTACGTATATCGCATAAGCTATCTGAAACTGAACGAGATCGACTGTCAGCGTTATGGTCTGCTTCTGATATAGACGGTGGTATCGTCGTACGAACGAAAGCGAGTCAACAAGACGGTGAAGTGTTACGCGATCAACTTAATCGCTTGATCAAACATTATCAATCGATCGATTACAATCGTTTACAAAAAGGGCGCGTATTGTCCTTGTATGATCCGTTTATCGAACAATTGGCGAACGAAGACCCCGAGACGATTGATCGATTGATCGTGGATACAGAAGATATGAAAGAAAAAATTCGTCAATTTGTACCGTCTTTAGCGGAAAACGTAACATTAGATCGTCGCTTTTATCATCATAAGCCGTACGCTTATCATCAATTAGCCGAGTACTTAACGAAACGACACATTCGCTTATCAAATGGGGCATCGATCGTTATTGACCGTGCTGAAGCGTTAACAGCCATTGACGTCGACTTCGGTTCTTATCAATCCAAACAGACTTCAGAACCATCTTATATGGTGATTAACCGTGAAGCGGTTCAAGCGACGAGCCGAGTGTTACGTGAACGTAATTTATCAGGTGCGATTATTGTTGATTTATTAAATATGAAAACGTCAAAAGAACAAAAAGACGTGATAAAAGTTATGAAGCAGCAGACAGCATTAGATTACCAAGAGACACATGTTGTCGGCTTTACGACATTGGGAATGCTAGAAGTCACGCGTAAACGTACAGGTGTCTCTAGTTATCAGTTATTTGGGATTGATGAGCGTTCACTCGATCGAAAAACGGACTTTATATTGAATGAGTTAGAAGAGGTCATGTGTTGGTACCAAGAAGACACATCGTTTGAGTGTCTGCAGATCGATGTTCGGTCTGATATGGTGCAAACGATGAAATCTTATCTCAAACAATTACAAGCTAACCATCAATTTCACTTTCATGTTTTTATTCACGAAAAAAAGTCTTTACAAGAGGCTTACCAATTATATAAAATAGGGAACGTTGCATGGTTATTATCACAAGTCGAAAATGAAGGCTTGTCTATTGACAAGCTTTTTTAGCGCGTGGTAATATCAATAGTGTTATATTTTGTAGCACCCGCATGCTACAACCGCTCAGAGAAGGTTGATAAACTCTATTTGAGTACCTTCAATGGCGAGTCTGAGTTATTAGAGGAGGTGCAAGTATGTACGCAATTATTGAAACTGGTGGTAAACAAGTTAAAGTAGAAGAAGGTCAGTCGATCTTCATCGAAAAGCTAGATGGTGAAGCTGGTGAAGAAGTAACGTTTGACAAAGTACTTTTCGTAGGTGGCGATACGACGAAAGCAGGTACACCATACGTTGATGGCGCGTCTGTTACAGGTAAAATTGACCGTAACGGTAAAGGACGTAAAATCACGGTTTTCAAATACAAGCCGAAAAAGAACTACAAACGTAAACAAGGTCACCGTCAGCCATATACAAAAGTAACGATTGATAAAATTAACGCGTAAGGACTGTCACCATGATTGAAGTAACCGTTAATCGCTATACAGATGGCACGATAAAAGGGTTTCAAATGTCTGGTCATGCTAATAGTGGCCCTTATGGTCATGATTTAGTGTGTGCAGCAGCATCAGCTGTCTCATTTGGAGCTGTCAACGCGGTTATTTCGTTATGTGATATCGAACCGTTAATTGATCAACGTGACGATGGTGGTTTTTTAGATGTGACATTGCCAACTGATTTGGCTGATGATGTGCGACAAAGAGCGCAATTATTGCTAGATGGTATGGTTGTATCACTCGAAACAATTGAAAGAGACTATGGACAATATATTCACATCTCGACATCTTAAGGAGGTGCATGGCAATGCTACGCTTAAATTTACAGTTTTTCGCACAGAAAAAAGGTGTAAGTAGTACGAAAAACGGTCGTGATTCTGAATCCAAACGCCTAGGGGCTAAACGTGCAGACGGTCAATTTGTGACAGGCGGTTCAATCCTTTACCGCCAACGTGGTACGAAAGTTTATCCAGGCCATAATGTTGGAATCGGCGGCGACGATACGCTTTTCTCTAAAGTAGACGGCGTTGTTCGTTTCGAGCGTTACGGACGCGATCGCAAAAAAGTTAGTGTTTACCCAGAAGCACAAGAAGCATAATGTATGCTAAACCGGCTCTAATATTAGGGTCGGTTTTTTTATGGTTTTGTATGTTTTGATTCCTATAATCTTGAGAAATCGATCATAGTTCAAAGGCTAATTATGATATGATAAAAGAAAAAGTGCAGGTGAATCTTATGGACCGCGAACAATTTTTGGAATGGTTACGGATCTATCGACACGACCTCATGAATGATTTGCAAATTGTCCAAGGCTATGCGAGTATGGGAAAGCATGACAAATCAACGGAAAAAGTGAATGCACTCATTGAACGACTGAAACAAGAGCGGTTATTACAAACGTTAAACTGCGATGCGTTTGTCTATTGGTTGTTATCGACGTCATTAACTGAACATGATCTCAATTTAACGTTTTCGGTTGATACACCGTTAACTGACGTATCAGCATTAGATGAATTGTTAACCCATGATGGGCAGATGATTGTTGAACAGTTAGAGGCTGTCGTGAACGAGTGGACAGATGTTTCAATGCATGTCTCTATAGAAGGTGAGAACGCATTGTCTATTCATTACGATCTCGATTTACCCAAAAACGATCAGCAGTCGTTGTTAAATAAGGTTTGTTTTCAAGGTGTATGGGAACACACAGAACAACATGATCATAATCTGTTGTTAACGATACAGTATAAAGAAAGTGATTAGAGAAAGAAGGTGAACGATATGTTTGTCGATCGAGTCAAAGTTTATGTTAAGGCTGGTGACGGTGGCGATGGCCTTGTTGCGTTTCGTCGTGAAAAATATGAACCGATGGGTGGACCTGCCGGAGGTGATGGCGGTCACGGTGGTGACGTCGTCTTTGAAGTTGACGAAGGATTAAATACATTAATGGATTTTAGGTATCAACGTCATTTTAAAGCAAAACGTGGCGAAAATGGCATGAATAAAGGAAAGCACGGTAAAAATTCTGACCCGTATGTGATCCCTGTACCACCTGGGACAACAGTCCGACATGCTGAAACGCAAGAAGTGATTTCCGACCTCGTTGAACATGGTCAGCGTGCTGTTATCGCAGCTGGTGGACGCGGTGGTCGCGGTAATATTCGTTTTACGAACGCCCGTAACCGAGCGCCCGAACTATCAGAAAACGGGGCACCAGGTGATGAGCTGGATGTAGAATTAGAACTAAAAGTATTAGCAGACGTCGGGTTAGTTGGATTTCCGAGTGTTGGAAAATCAACGCTTTTATCCGTGGTGAGTGGTGCTAAGCCGAAAATAGCTGATTACCATTTCACGACGTTAAATCCTAACTTAGGGATGGTTCGTACGGAAGATGAGCGTAGTTTCGTTATTGCTGATTTACCAGGTTTAATTGAAGGGGCGAACGAAGGTGTTGGCCTTGGTTTTCAATTTTTACGTCATATAGAACGAACGAGAGTGATTGTCCATGTCATTGATATGTCAGGGATAGAAGGTCGTGATCCGTATGATGATTACGTTACGATTAACAATGAATTGCAGTCATATGATGAGACATTATTAGAACGTCCGCAAATCATTGTCGCGAATAAAATGGACATGCCTGATGCGGAAACACATCTTGAGATGTTTAAAGAGCAATTAGGCGAGGATATTCCTATTTTCCCGATTTCCGCTTATACGCAAAGTGGCTTGCGTGATGTATTATTTGAAATCGCGGATACATTAGATGAAATACCTAAAGACACATTTGAAACGAGTGAACAAGACGGTAGTGATGAACGAGTCGTGTATAAATATGAAGGCGACGATGATTCGTTTTATATTACGCGTGATTCTGATGGTGCGTTTGTTTTATCAGGACCTAAAGTCGAGAGACTATTCAAGATGACGGACTTTAATCGTGATCAATCTGTGCGTCGCTTCTCTAGACAAATGAGACATATGGGAATTGATAAAGCCTTACGTAATCGTGGAGCCGAAGATGGCGACACTGTTCGATTGTTAGATTTTGAGTTTGAATTTGTTGAATAAATAAGTCGTCAACTTCTCCTTTGAAATGCATATCCTAATACTAACGCCTAGTAGTTTTACATGAAGGAGGAGTTGGTGTGAAAATTCACATCGTTAAGCAAGGTGAATCGATGGCGACCATTGCTGATAAGTATCGTCTTAGCGAAAAAGAGTTGTATGAGATGAACAAACACTTATCAGAAACAACGGACGTAATCGAAGGGATGAAAGTGAAGGTTCCTTACAATGTCACCGTACAAAATCGTCATCATGATACTAATGAGAATAATAAGTCGAATGATGAGCGGTTTCCTTTACCGAATCAATCTCATGCACCCAAACCATTAGCCGTCATACGAGAAGACGAGTGGTTTGATAAACAGCTACTACCTTATACACCGTATCAATCCGTAGCCGAATATCAATCCCCTCAGCCATTCACGATGCCTTACCCTTATCCACATTTTTATGAAGTTCCACAGCATACGAGACCCGGAACGAATTCCTGTGGTTACTAACAATCATTTATACCCAAAATCAAGTCGCTAACGTCGGCTTGATTTTCTTTTGATATCGACTATGATAAAATAAGTTTAACAAAGAGGGTTAAAGGAGCTAATCATATGGATCATCATATCGGTCAATTAGTACAATGGCTACAAGAAACAGTGAAAGAATCGAACACAAATGGATTAGTTGTCGGGTTAAGCGGCGGTATTGATTCGACTGTCGTTGCTTATCTTATAAAAAAAGCATTTCCTGAACACTCACTAGGTGTGATTATGCCTTGTAAAAGTCATGATCAAGATGCTGACGATGCACAAATAGTCGTCAATGAACTAGGGATTGATGCTGTAACGATTGATTTAACAGAACAACATGATGCCTTGTTTGATACGATCAAGCAGCAAATTCAGTCAAAACAGGACTGGGATAACGAAAAAGAACAACTGGCCGACGCCAATTTACGGGCACGTTTGCGTATGAGCACCCTCTATACAGTCGCAGCCAATTATAATTATTTAGTTGTCGGTACGGATAATGCGGCTGAATGGTATACGGGTTACTTTACGAAATACGGTGATGGTGGCGTCGATATTGTGCCATTATTACATTATTCTAAGGCAGAAGTTCGTGAGTTAGGTAAAGCATTGGGTGTTCCGAAAGCGATTATTGATAAAGCACCTAGCGCTGGCCTTTGGGACGGACAGACAGATGAGAACGAAATGGGTGTATCATATAATGAAATCGATGCGTTCTTAAATGGTGATTCCGTTGATGATGATGCCGCTGAAAAAATTGAAATGATGCATCAAAAAACAGCGCACAAACGTGCATTGCCGAAGTCGCCACCTGATTTCCATCATTTCACACTTGAATAAATGCATGTCTTAACACCTCTCATTTCACACTAATGAAACGGAGGTGTTTTGCATGTTTAAATCGGTATGGATTATCATGATAACGGTTGTGATGTTAACAGGTTGTACATTTGTCAATCCGGATCGTGAGTCGAGCTTAACGAATAGCCAGGAATCGACTCGGATGCAACAAGACAAGAAATTGACGGATGAAGAAAAAATTCGTTTGAATATGTATGAGAATCCATATGAATATTTTAAAGAAAAAGAAATAGAAAAAACGCTCGATAATTCGGATGGGCGCCCATATGTTTCTAAAGAAGTATCAGAACGGATTGAAACAGAACGACAGTTATATTATCAGCTCATGCATTTAGACGAAGTGGATCAAGCTGGTATCAACATTCAAGATGACCATATTTATATTTCGATTGACTTACCATCACGTACGACTGAAGAAGATGCTATACAACGCGTCAAAGAAATCGTTCACAAAGTAACAGAGCGTACTGATGTAACTGTGTATGTTAACCGTGAGTTTCACAATCGAATTGAAGATCGTAAAAAGTAAGCAGGCGAGCCCTGCTTACGTACATACTATGATTTGGGGGATGGAACAATGAAATACGCTATTGTAACGGGAGCATCTAAAGGGTTAGGAAAAGAAGTCGCTAAAAATTTATTACAAAACGGTTATCATGTTTATACAGTGGCTAGGCAACAACAAGTTGATGAGTTGGAAATGTTGTCTCAACAAGTCACAACAGAATATCACCATGTTGCAAAAGATTTATCAGATTTAAGTGAGATTGAATCGTTTTCTAAACTGTTAACTGACAATCTTTCTGGCCAACCAATTGATGAATTATTACTCGTTAATAATGCTGGAATGGTGACACCGATGGGGCCAGTCGGACAGCTTGAAGATTCATCCATTGCCAAACATGTGACGCTTAATTTAACAGCGCCTATGATGCTAGTGAATACGATTAAAGCAACGATCGACGCGAAACATTTAACTGTTATTAATATTACATCAGGTGCTGCTGAAAAAGCGATTTATGGTTGGAATGCTTATAGTTCAACGAAGGCGGCTATTAATCAGTATACTGAGACGGCGGCATTGGAGGCTGATGAATTATCTTCTGGTGATACGCATATTGCGTTCAGTCCAGGGGTTATGGATACGGATATGCAAGGTGAAATTCGATCCGCTAGTTCAGATGATTTTAAAGATGTTGATAACTTCAAGCAGTTAAAAGAAAACAATCAACTGAGAAGTGCAAAAGATGTAGCTGATTTATTACAGCAATTAATTGACCAACCCGAAACGCTCGAAAACGGACGGGTTTATCGCGTCTATGATTTAGTGAAGTAAACACAACAGGGAGGGGACGAAAATGGCAGGTCATTCAAAATGGCATAATATAAAACATAAAAAAAATGCTAAAGACGCACAACGCGGCAAATTATTCATGAAATTGGCGAAAGAAATTTATGTGGCGGCTAAAGAAGGTGGCGCTGATTTAGAAACCAATTCAGCTCTCCGATTAGCGGTTGATAAAGCAAAATCGAATAATATGCCAAATGAAAACATTGAACGTGCGATTAATAAAGCAACGGGCAATTTAGACGGTGAAAATTATGAAGAATTAACGTACGAAGGTTATGGACCAGGCGGTGTAGCGGTTATGGTGGACGTCCTTACTGACAACAAAAACCGTACAGCATCTGAAGTCCGTCACGCCTTTAATAAAAACAACGGTAATTTAGGCGAAAATGGTTGTGTATCATTTATGTTCCACCGAAAAGGGTATATCGTCGTCGAACGTGACCAAGCAGGTGTTGATGAAGAAGATTTTATGTTAGAAGCCATAGAAGCTGGTTGTGAAGATATAGAGACGAGCGAAGACGTTTTCGAATTATTTACTGAACCAGAAGATTTCGAGACAGTTCGTAACGCGTTAAAAGAAACGTATCCATTAGCAGCTGCTGAAATGACGATGGTTGCCGATTCGTACACACCGATGCCTGAAGACCATGAAGACGATATGAATCAACTGATTGATATGCTTGAAGACCTAGATGACGTACAAGAAGTTCATCATAATATACAGTAATTCCGTTCACCTCCTCGCCTTGGGGAGGTGTTCTTTCTGTATCCTTCATGCGAAACAATAAAGGGCGGACGAATTGGCTAGAACATGTTAAACTAGTGAAAGAGAACGTCTGTTCAGTGACAGTAGGGGGTCCATTATGTATGCATATATTCAAGGGGAATTAACAGCTTCAACAGAAGAATACATCATATTAGATGTTGCAGGTATCGGTTATGAAATATGGTGTCCAAACCCATTACGGTACCAAACGAAACAAAACGAAACGATTAAAATGTTTACATACTTTTATGTCCGTGAAGATACGCATATGTTGTACGGATTTCATCAGCACGAAGAAAAAGATTTATTTAAAAAATTATTAAACGTCTCAGGTATCGGACCGAAAAATGCTCTTAGTATCGTTAGTCAAACATCCGTGCACGATTTTGCTCAAGCGATCGAGCAGGAAAATGATGCCTATTTAACAAAGTTTCCAGGTGTCGGTAAAAAAACAGCACGCCAAATGATATTAGACTTAAAAGGAAAAGTCGATCAGTGGATGCAAACGTCACATGATGATGTGTTATCAATTGAACACGATTTCACACCGAATCATCACATGTTTGACGAAGCGGTTGAAGCGCTACTAGCACTAGGTTATACGAAACGAGAAATTGATCAAATAGCACCAAATTTGAAAGCATCATCAGCTGAATCAACCGATGACCTTGTCAAACAAGGCTTACAACTATTAATGCGTTAAGGGTGAGTTAAATGGATGAACGTATGGTGTCCAATGAAGCGCAGTGGGAAGATGTTCAAGTGGAACAAAGCTTAAGACCCCAGACGTTAGCGCAATATATTGGTCAAGACAAAACGAAAGAAAATTTAAAAGTCTTTATTGAAGCGGCGAAAATGCGCGAAGAGCCATTGGACCACGTCTTGTTATATGGACCACCGGGCTTAGGGAAAACGACACTTGCTGCGATTATTGCCGAGGAAATGGGTGTGCAATTCCGCACAACATCTGGTCCAGCAATTGAAAGAGCGGGAGATTTAGCGGCTATTTTGTCATCGCTTGAAGCAGGGGATGTCTTATTTATCGATGAAATTCATCGCTTACCCCGTTCTGTTGAAGAAGTGTTGTATCCCGCAATGGAGGATTACATGTTAGACATCGTCATTGGCCAAGGTGATGCAGCTCGTTCTGTTCGTTTAGATTTACCACCGTTTACACTTGTCGGTGCGACAACACGCGCAGGCCTATTGTCAGCGCCATTACGTGATCGTTTTGGCGTTTTAAGTCGCTTGGAATTTTATCAAGAACGTGATCTCTGTTCGATTATAGAAAGAACGTCGTCTGTATTTGAATTTGAAATTGATGCTGACGCAGCAACGGAGATCGCGTCACGCTCAAGGGGAACGCCGCGAATTGCGAATCGCTTGTTAAAGCGTGTTCGTGACTTAGCACAAGTTAATCACGAGACGATTATATCGATGAACAGTGCTCAAAAGGCGCTGGACATGTTACAAGTTGATGCGTCAGGATTAGATCATATTGATCATAAATATTTGCTAAGTATTATGGATCAGTTTAAAGGTGGTCCAGTTGGGTTAGACACGTTATCGGCCACTATTGGCGAAGAATCGCAAACGATTGAAGATGTTTATGAACCATTTCTGTTACAACAAGGCTATATTCAACGCACGCCTCGTGGTCGCGTAGCCACTCATAAAGCATACGACCATTTTAATCGGGAGGTTCAAGATACTTGACGGGATTCGGAAAGTTATTTATTTTATTAGGAGTTATTTTCATTGTTATTGGGTTGATTTGGAGTTTTATCGGAAAACTACCGGGTGATATTACGTTTAAAACAGGAAACACAACCATTTATTTTCCGATCGTGACATCCATTGTCGTGAGTATTATTTTAAGTGTGATCTTTATGATCGTAGGAAGGTTAAAGTAAGGAGATGTAACAACGATGAATATAGACGATTTTGATTTTCACTTGCCAGAGGAGCTGATTGCGCAAACACCGCTTAAAGAACGGGCTTCATCGAATTTAATGGTGTTAAACCGGTCAGATGAATCGATTGAGCATCGACAGTTCTCTCAAATTATTGATTGTTTAAAGCCTGGCGATAGTCTTGTATTAAATAATACTAAAGTATTGCCGGCTCGTTTACTCGGGACGAAAGAAGAAACGGGCGCTAATGTTGAATTACTGTTATTGCACCAAATCGAAGGGGATCGTTGGGAAGTTTTAGCGAAACCAGCTAAAAAAATAAAAGAAGGAACGATGATTCAGTTTGGTAACGGGTTGTTAAGAGCAACATGTGTCGAAAATCTTGAACAAGGCGGTAAGATTATAGAATTTGATTATGATGGCATTTTCTTAGAAGTGTTAAATGAGTTGGGTGAAATGCCATTACCACCTTATATAAAGGAAAAGTTGGACGACCAAGATCGTTATCAGACCGTTTATGCAGAAGATCCTGGTTCGGCAGCAGCACCGACAGCTGGTCTTCATTTTACTGAAGAATTGTTGCAAACGATTCGTGATCGTGGGATTAATATTGTTTATTTGACACTTCACGTGGGTCTCGGTACTTTCCGACCCGTTCAAGTCGATAATATTGAAGAACACGATATGCATGCAGAATATTATCATTTGTCAGCTGAAGCGGCCGAGCAATTGAAGGAAACGAAGCAGCAAGGTGGTCGAATTATCGCTGTAGGAACGACGTCGATTAGAACGCTCGAAACGGTCATGCGCGATCATCAAGAGTTAAAAGCAGCATCAGGTTGGACAGATATCTTCATTTATCCGCCGTATTCGTTTCAGGCAGTCGATGGCCTCATTACGAATTTTCATTTACCGAAATCGACATTAATTATGCTTGTGAGCGCGTTTGCAACGAAAGACTTTATCATGCGCGCCTATCACGAGGCGATTGATCAACGCTATCGTTTCTTTAGTTTTGGCGATGCAATGATCATATTATAATTGTTAGGAGACGTGACCATGGCTGTTACTTATGAATTAATCAAAACATGTAAGCAAACAGGTGCTAGACTTGGGCGTGTACACACACCGCACGGGTCATTTGATACACCGACGTTTATGCCAGTCGGTACATTAGCAACTGTTAAAACGATGGCACCAGAAGAATTGAAATCTATTGGGGCTAATATTATATTATCGAATACGTATCATTTATGGTTAAGACCAGGTGAAGATATTGTCGAAGAAGCAGGTGGTCTTCACCAATTTATGAATTGGGACGGTTCGATCTTAACTGATTCTGGTGGTTTCCAAGTATTTAGTTTGAGTGATATGCGCCAAATTGAAGAACAAGGCGTTCATTTTCGGAATCATATCAGTGGAGCGAAATTATTTTTGTCCCCAGAAAAAGCGATGCATATTCAAAATTCACTCGGGTCGGATATTATGATGGCGTTTGATGAGTGCCCTCCTTACCCAGCGTCCTATGACTATATGAAATCGTCAGTTGAGCGGACGAGCCGTTGGGCAGAGCGCTGTTTAGAAGCGCACCAAAAGCCTGATCAACAAGGGTTATTCGGTATTATCCAAGGTGGCGAGTATGAAGAGTTACGCAAACAGAGTGCGCGTGATTTAACGAGCATGGACTTTCCGGGCTATGCGATTGGCGGATTATCTGTCGGTGAACCGAAAGATGTGATGAACCGTGTGCTCGATTTCACAACGCCTTTACTGCCGGATGAAAAACCACGCTATTTAATGGGTGTTGGCTCGCCTGATTCTCTAGTCGATGGTGCAATGCGAGGCGTTGACATGTTTGATTGTGTCTTGCCGACTCGAATTGCTCGTAACGGGACGTGTATGACGTCTAATGGACGACTTATTGTAAGAAATGCAAAGTTTGCTCGAGACTTTACACCAATTGATGAAAATTGTGATTGTTATACGTGTCGTAATTACACGCGTGCGTACATTCGTCATTTAATTAAGACGAACGAAACATTAGGAATTAGGCTTACGACTTATCATAACTTATACTTTTTGGTAAAATTAATGGGGCAAGTAAGAAATGCGATTCAAGAAGATCGTTTAGGCGATTTTCGTGAAGCATTTTTTGAACAGTATGGTTTTAACGGACCCAATGCTAAGAACTTCTAGAAAGGAGGCGCAATAGATGGATATTATCCGTGCGATACTTCCGATTATTTTGTTTATCGGGTTGTTCTGGTTTATTCTAATTAGACCGCAACAAAAACGCCAAAAACAAGTAACGGAAATGCAAAACAACTTACAAAAAGGCGATGAGATCATCACCATTGGTGGTCTGCACGCAACAGTTCACGCTTTAGATGAAGGTACGATTGTATTAGAAGTGAATGAAGGACAAAAGCTTACATATGAT
The DNA here is from genome assembly GCF_040545925.1 of Alkalibacillus flavidus. Lineage (NCBI taxonomy): Bacteria > Bacillati > Bacillota > Bacilli > Caryophanales > Bacillaceae > Alkalibacillus > Alkalibacillus flavidus. The sequence goes on along the minus strand of NZ_JBEPMX010000002.1, from coordinate 96,553 downwards.
CGTTCTTCGATTCGTGAAAAGAAAGGTTAAATGAGAAGCCGCTTCAGGTAATAAAACGCCTGAAGCGGCTTTTTTAGTCGTTGCGCTGATTGAGCTGAACACCGATAATCCCACCTGAAATAGAGGCGAGCAAAAATGTAATGAAATGCAACCATTGTCCATCATGAAGCCAAACATCATGCGCTAAAAATTGGTACAGCATAATCATGACCGTATAGATCACCCCGACTAAGACACCAGATAACCATCCTTTTTCAGACGACCGAAATCCACTCAGCCCACCACCTAACAACATAATGGTTAAGCTTATTAAAAACGGTAGCCAATCCAACGACTGTGTACTTATCCAGTCAAATCGGACAAATAATGCCAAGATGAAGCTTGCACTGAGCATTAGTCCATAAACAAGTAAAACACCGAACAGCACTGCTTTAAATCGATTATTCATTAATATCCCCCTTTCGTTAATCAAATATGACCCATGCCTGTCTTAATACAAAACTATGCATGTCCGGCTATAAAAAGACGTATAAATAGATAAGCCTTCGTATAAAGGGGAATGGTCAGTGGAAGCGGTCATTGCAATCACAGTTTTTATCATTTGTTACATGTTTTTATTATTGGAGAAGATTAACCGTGCTCTTGTAGCGTTATGTGGTGGTGCCTTGTTAATTCTATTTGGTATTTTTACGGTCGACGAGGCATTAACGCAATATGTGGACTGGAGTACGATTGTTTTATTGTTTTCTATGATGGTGTTAATTACGATTACACAACGGACAGGTGTGTTTGAGTTTTTAGCGTTGTGGATGATTAAACGAGTTGGGGCAAAGCCGAAAGCGTTGTTTGTCTGGATTGCCGTTTTAACAGCTGTGGGGTCAGCACTATTAGATAACGTCACAACTGTTCTTTTGTTTGTCCCGATTTCACTTCATATGATACGCGAATTAGCGTTACCTGCTTTTCCTTATCTCGTCATGGTGGTGATTGCATCGAATATTGGCGGAACAGCAACGATGATAGGTGATCCGCCGAATATTATGATTGGACAAGCGGTCGACCATTTAACGTTTATGTCATTTATTAATCATTTGGCGCCTGTTGTGATCGTTATTTTTGTCGTTATCACGGCGTTTTTGTATGGATTATTCCGCCGTTCATTAAATCAATCAACCCAGATGTCAAACCGGTCCATTGCAACAATAGAACCGATATCTGTTCTTAAGAAAACGCCATTATTGTATCAATCGGTGACGATATTGATCTTAACGATTGTAGCTTTTATGTTTCATGGGGTATTACACGTAGAATTAACGACGATTGCATTAGTGAGTGCATTGCTGTTATTACTATTGTCTGAAAAAGATGACATGTGCGATGTGGTCTTTTCTAAAATCGAATGGACGACACTCTTTTTCTTCATCGGTTTATTTGTATTAGTGGGAGGATTAGAGCAAACAGGGATTATTGATCATTTAGCTGTTATGTTTATCGGTTTAACAGAAGGGGAAAGTTTCGCATCATCATTTGCGATTTTATGGTCTGCAGGCCTTTTGTCAGGATTTTTAGATAATATTCCGTATGTCGCATCGATGATTCAAGTTTTATTAGAATTAGATGAATTCGGTATACAGGCGACGGACCCAATGTGGTGGTCGCTAGCATTAGGCGCTTGTTTAGGTGGTAATAGTACGCTGTTAGGTGCGTCAGCGAATGTTGTGGTAGCAGGAATAGCGAGCACAAACGGAGTGAAAATACCATTTATACGCTATATGCTATACGGATTTACCGTCGTATTAATATCGTTAGTGATCGCTTCCGGTTACTTAATAATACGTTATTTTTAATAGTGGTATCTCTTCAGGATAAACTATTGAGAAAGAGTTTGGGAGCTGAAGAGATGTTACATGATATTGTCTTATTATCGGTTAGAACGATTAGTGTATATGCTATTGTTTATTTATTGTTTCGATTCATGGGTAAGCGAGAAATCGGTGAATTAAGTGTCATGGATTTAGTCATTTTCATTATGCTAGCAGAAATCGGGATCCTGTCGATTGAACAAACGGATGATTCTTTCTTTGTCTTAATAACCCCCATGATAATTTTATTCATTATTCAACGACTCACAGCACAATTATCGTTAAAAAGCCATCGCGTTCGAACCGTATTAGACGGAAAACCATCCGTGATTATCCGACATGGCAAAATAGACGAAGATGTTATGAAGAAACAACGCTATAATTTAGATGATCTGATGGTCCAACTGAGGGAAAAAGGTGTCGTTCATATGCGTGATGTTGAGCTTGCCATTTTAGAAACGAGTGGCAAGCTTTCTGTGTTCACAAAAAAAGATAAGCCGTTAAACTATTTTGAACCAATCATTATTGATGGGAAGTGGCAACAGAGTGCCCTAGAGGAACAAAACATGACAAAAGAGAAAGCGTCAAAACAATTAAAACGACATGGCATCGAACGAATTGATGCCATATCGTTTGCACAAGTAGAAGAGGATGGATCTATTCATATTGACTTAAAACCGCCCAGTTCTTAATTGATTCCATTCGTCTTTTGACAAAATTTTTAACAACCAAAGTCCAACCACATACAACATCGTTATGATAGCGATCGAACAAGACACATATAAAATCGACGGTAAATAATGCAGCCAGTTTGTTAGCTGTTCGCCAATCACATATAGTACGGTCATGAGACTAATCATTTTCACGACTAATGACATTGGAATTGTAAAATGAATCAGTTTTGCGAGCGATACAATATGCAGTAATGTCACGACAATGACGCCTGCAATGATCGATAACATCACCCCATCAATCCCAAATGATGGTTTTGTAGCCAGTAACCACAACGTGATAAGCTTAACGGCGGCGCCGATTAAACTATTGATCATCGCTTGCTTAGCGAACTCTAATGCTTGTAGCGCAGCTTGTAGAGGCGCCTGTATATATAAAAGTAGGAAAAAAGGTGCCATAAACGTTAACATACTTGAACTCGATTCGGTGTTGTAAATAAGGTTTAATATCGTCGGAGCCAGTAATAAAAAGATAATCGTCGCAACACCACCTGATGCGAACGAAAGACGGATCGCTTGTCTTATTCGATAATGGACGGTTTGTTGGTGTTGATTAGCGTTCGCCTCGCTAATAGACGGAATGAGAGCAACAGAGAGTGAATGGGTAATGAATGTTGGTAATAGTAATAATGGCATAATATACCCTGTCAATTGCCCGTAAAGGCTCGTACTTTCACTAATGGTATAACCAGCGATTAGTAGTGTATGGGAAACGAAAATCGGTTCTAAAAAGTATGTAGCTGACCCTATTAGTTTGGTACCAGCAGTCGGTAAAGCAATATTGAGCAACCGTTTATAGACATCTTGTATCGCAGACTGAGCCTTGGGGATCGATTTGGTTAATAGTGCAGGTTGCTCTCGCTTGTAACACCAATACATATATAGAAGTGATACGAATTCACCAATGACGACTGATGCCATCGCTCCTGCTGATGCTGCGGCTAGTCCATATGGGATGGTCAGTTGTACGAATAAAATGACAAACCCAATACGGACAATTTGTTCAATAACTTGAGCGATTGCTTGCGGTTTCATGTTCTGTAATCCTTGGAAATACCCGCGTAGAACAGCAGAAATCGCAACGATCACAATAATGGGACTGATCGCGATAAATGATAAATACGTTCTGTCATCTAAAATGAGATAAGTTGTAATATAAGGTGCGAGTGTGATTAATAAACCGGTCAGGATAATACTTAATGAGACGGTAATAATTAAAGAAGTCGTGACAATCTGTCTGATCCGATGATATTGTTGATTCGTATGCGCTTCTGCAACGAGTTTGGACACAGCAACAGGTATCCCAATTTGTGACAATGTAATGACAAAAAACAAGGCCGGTAACGTTAACATATAAATACCGACACCTTCATCACCGAGTATACGGGCTAGCACCATGCGATTTATAAAGCCGAGTAACCGACTGATCATACCAGCAACAATTAAAATGAGGGCTCCTTTAATAAAAGTCTGCTTGGACAATTTGAATACCTACCTTCTCAAACGAACGAAATTTCGATACAATAATTTATATGCTTGTGAAGTGGTTCATCATGTTAGACTTAAACAAGTTTTCGAAATATAAATAAACACATTTAACATGCCCCTTCCCACATGATTTGGTTGGGGACTTTATTAGGTTTTATAAGTTTCGTTTTAAAATTAGTTAGACAAGCAGGTATATAAAAGGAGGATGTGTGTTGGAGCCGATTACAAAACATGTTGAACATTGGCGTCCTGAACTTTATGATGTGATTCAAAGTAAAGTAGATGAGCTCACAATTTTAGGTTATGATGAAGTGAGCCATGATGATGTATGGCGTTGTTTAAATCAAAAAGTATGGCGGAAAAATAAAGAACTTACGCTCCACCAAGTTGTTCAAGATATTTTACATATGACGGATCAACTATTTATGAGTTATTTAACCGTTCAAGCCCAAAAAGAACCTGGTGACTTAATGGAACATATTGAAGCATTATCATCAAATGAATAATAATAGTGACTGAAAAGTGTTGTTACGGCCAAAGGAGGAAACGAGAAAGATGCAGAGAAAGGGACGAATAGTTGCGTTCTTTTTAATCGTGATTATGTTAGGAACGGTTATCGGAACGACAGCGACTTCTATTACAAAAGATATTCCGCTCGGTCTTGACTTACAAGGTGGTTTTGAAGTCTTGTATGAAGTCGAACCTTTAAACGAGGGGGACGAAGTAACTGATGATATGCTCGATGCGGTGGTAGAAAGCTTGTACCAACGTGTCGACGTTTTAGGTGTTAATGAGCCTTCGATTAATATTGAAGGGGATAACCGAATTCGTGTTCAGCTAGCAGGCGTCAGTGATCAAAACGAAGCAAGGGAATTGCTTTCGACGACGGCTAGTATTTCGTTTCGCGGTGTAGATGATGAACTTTATTTTGATGGCTCTCAACTCGTTGAAGGAAGTGCTGCTCAGGATTTTGGTGAGACGAACCAACCGATTGTCACGCTAGAAACAAAGCGCCAATTCGAAGACAGTGAATACGAAAACTTTCGTGATGTAACTGAAGAAGTTGCCGCTAAACCACGTGGAGAGAATCTACTTGTGATTTGGCTCGATTATGAAGAAGGCGATTCTTTCCAAGAACAAAGACAATCTGAAGATCCGAAATATTTATCAGCACCCGCAGTCGAAAAACCAATTCCTGGAAACGATGTGATGATTGAAGGTAACTTCACGATTGAAGAAGCACAACAATTAGCGGACTTATTAAACGCAGGCTCATTACCCGCTGATTTAAATGAAGTGTACTCTGTTTCAGTTGGGGCACAGTTCGGTGAGCAAGCATTAGATAAAACGATTTTCGCTGGTGCTTTAGGCGTACTACTTATTCTCTTGTACATCATCGGCTATTACCGTTTCCCAGGTATTATTTCAGCTGTCACGTTAAGTGTGTACATTTATTTAATTTTACTCGTGTTTAACTTAATTAATGGTGTGTTAACATTACCAGGTATTGCGGCCTTAGTGCTCGGTGTCGGTATGGCAGTCGATGCGAATATCATTACATTTGAGCGCATTAAGGAAGAATTAAAAGCTGGTAAGACATTAAAGTCAGCTTATAAAGCCGGAAATAAACGATCACTCGCAACCATTTTAGACGCGAATATTACGACAATTATTGCCGCAACGGTATTGTTCATTTTCGGTACAAGTTCGGTTAAAGGTTTTGCGACGATGTTGATTATTAGTATTATTTTAAGCTTTATTACAGCCGTTTATTTAACTCGCTTATTGCTTAACTTATGGGTCAATAGTAAGGCGCTAGATAACAAACCACGCTTATTCGGTGTTAAACCTAATGAGATCATGGATATTACAAAAGGTGAAGAGGTCAAGCCTCATGTCTTTGGTAAAACGTTTGACTTTATTAAACATCGAAATAAATTCTTCTCGATTTCAATTGCTTTAATTACGGCAGGTGCCATTTTCTTAATGACAGCTGGTTTGAACTTAGGAATTGATTTCGAAAGTGGTTCAAGGGTTCAAGTGTTAGCTGATGACACGTTAACGACTGAGCAAGTGGAACAAGATTTTGATTCACTCGGTTTAAATCCGACCCAAGTCGTCATGGCTGGTGATTCGAATGATATGGCAATGGTTCGATTTGATTCCGTCTTAGGCCAAGACCAAATTGCTGAGTTAAATAATTACTTTAGTGAAGAATACGGTAATGAACCAAGTGTCAGTACGGTCACACCGAAGATCGGACAAGAACTAGCGATGAATGCGATATACGCTGTTCTTTATGCATCGATTGCGATCATTATCTATGTTACATTCCGCTTTGAAATGTTCTTTGCGATCACGGCTATTTTAGCATTATTGCATGATGCATTCTTTATCTTGGCATTGTTCAGTATATTCCAGTTTGAATTTGATATTACAATTATTGCTGCGATACTGACCATTGTCGGTTACTCGGTTAACGATACCATTGTGACATACGACCGTATCCGGGAAAACTTACGCCTTGAACAACGAGTTAAATCGTTTAAGGAATTAGCATCCATTGTGAATAAGAGTTTAATGCAGACATTAGCACGTAGCTTTAACACGGTTATTACCGTTGTATTTGCTGCTGTGATGCTATTCGTCTTCGGCGCTCAAGCGATTACGTACTTCTCATTTGCGTTAATCGTTGGACTAATTGCTGGTACCTACTCATCTCTATTCCTAGGTTCTCAGCTATGGCTTATTACGCGTGGACGCAATATTAAGGAAAAACCGATCGATTATCGTAAGAAGAAAAAACAAGAAGGCCCACAAGTATAAATGGGCAAAGGTGACAGGGAACAGTCTCTGTCACTTTTTTACATGATTAAATGGTTAACGATTAGGGAATAGATGAATACAAATTTTTATAGAACGGGAGAGGTCATATGAAACAACAAACGCTTATTATTTTAACAATTCTATTCACGATTATTATCGCTATTTTTGCGATTATTAACGTCGAATCTGTCCCTGTGGATTTTCTATTTGCTCAAACTGATGCCCCGTTGATTCTTGTCATATTATTGTCAGTATTGCTAGGTGCATTGGTTGCAGCAGGTGCTAGTTTCACTAAGATTTATCAATTACAAAAGCAACTGAAACGTGAGCAAACGAAAAATGTTAGCGAAACAGAAACGATATCAACAGAACACGAAGAAAAAAATAATTCGGAACAACAAGATCAAACTATAACTGGTCAAGACGGTGACACAGACGAACAAAAAAATAACCAAGACACGTAATCGTCAATTGATACCCCTGACAAGCTCTTGTATAATGAGTGAGTTAGGGGTGACGTTATGTTAAAGAGTAAAATGCATTGGCAATTAAATCAAAGCACTATAACCCCGCCGTTTAACTTATCTGTTTCTCCCATTATTGAACGGATGCTCGTTAAACGAGGGATTACGACTCAAGAAGAAGCTGAACAGTTTTTATTTCCCAATATAAATGATTTACATAACCCGTTTTTATTCGAAGATATGGAGAAGGTCGTATCGCGTATTGAACAAGCGATCGAGAATCAAGAATATATCGTTATTTATGGCGATTATGATGCAGACGGTGTGACAGCAACGTCGGTTCTAGTTTCCACTCTCTCATCATTAGGAGCTTCAGTCGATTATTATATTCCAAACCGGTTTACTGAGGGATATGGACCGAACGAAGAAGCTTTTCGTATGATGGCTGATTCAGGGTGCACATTATTGATTACAGTCGATAATGGTATTGCAGCACCTGAAGAGGCGCAGCTGGCTAAAGCATTAGGTATGGATTTGATTATAACGGACCACCATGAGCCGCAATCTGCATTACCTGAGACGTTCGCAACAATCCACCCAGCTTTATCAGAAAGCTATCCCGATGATGACTTAGCTGGTGTTGGTGTCGCGTTTAAAGTGGCACAAGCCTTGTTAGGTGAAGTACCAAAGGAATTGACGAGTTATGTTGCAATTGGAACTGTAGCGGATTTAGTTCCGCTTCGAGGCGAAAATCGATTGCTCGTTAAACAAGGTTTATCGGTTCTATCAAAACCATGCCAACCAGGCATTGAAGCGCTGAAACAGCTAGGTAAACTAGAGGGAACGTTAACAGCTGACAATATTGGATTTGTCATTGCCCCTCGACTGAATGCGGTAGGACGTCTACAAGATGCTGATTTAGCTGTTGACCTATTACTCGCTGATGATCCAATTTTAGCGGAAGATATGGCTAAAGAAATAGATGCTTTAAACCAAGAACGTCAGCAACTCGTCAAAACAATCGCAAACGAAGCATTTGAACAAATTGAAACGTATCACCAAGAAGATGATGTCATTGTTGTTGCAGGGGAAGGATGGAACCCAGGTGTTTTAGGAATTGTTGCGTCTCGTATTGTCAATACGTATTATCGTCCGACAATCGTACTTGGGATCGACCGTGATAAAGGTATCGCAAAAGGTAGTGGTCGCAGTATTCCTGCTTATGATATGTTCCAAGAAGGAATGCGTGTGCGGGATTATTTTATGCATTTCGGAGGCCATGCTCAAGCAGCGGGGATGACCGTTGAATTATCTCAAGTGGATGTGCTACGTCAACAGCTTAATGAACATGCTAAAGAAGTGTTAACTGATGATGATTTCACCCCGACGTTGACGGTTGAAGATGACGTCTCATGGGCTAATATCGATTTGAATTTCCCGAAAGAATTAGAAAAATTAGCGCCGTTCGGTATGGGAAATGATAAACCCATTTTTCAAGTATCGAACATTACATTGACGCAAATTAAACGAATTGGATCTAATCAGAATCATATTAAGATGTTAGGAACGAAAGACCAAACATCTGTCGAAATGATTGGGTTTCAGCTCGGAAATTTAGCCGATCGTTTAACTTCTGGTGCTTCAATTGATGTCGTCGGTGAAATTGAGCTCAATGAATGGAACGGGTATCAAAAGTTACAAATCAAATTAAAAGATGTTCGTTGTATGGAGTGGCAATTATTTGATTACAGAGGTAAGGCATTAAACGACTCGACGAAACAGCAGTTACAAGATAGTGAAGGAACTGTATTTGTATCCTTTCAACAACAATCTCAAACTGAGGACAACGTGATGCATTACAATGAGATCATTCATGAGCCATTCGAGCAATCACTTAAAGTTGTTTGTGTTGATATGCCAGAATCACTCGATCAATTCGAATCGTTATTAGAGCAGTTCGAATTTGAAGCCATTTATTTATGTTTCCGGCAAGAGCATTCACATTTTCTGTCGACCTTACCAACTCGAGATGATTTCAAACAACTATATGCGATTTTTAAGAAACATCAACAGATCCGACTAGATCAAAAACCCGAGTTAGCAAAAGCAAAAAATTGGTCTTCTGATCAACTTGATTTTATGTTAGACGTGTTTTTTGATTTGAATTTTGTTAAAATAACTAATGGTTTAATTGTTATACAAGATAATGTGTCGTTTAGACCACTCGATGAATCACCAACTTATCAGCGAAAATTAAATGCTGTGACAGTTGAGGAGACGTTATATTACTCAACGTACCGCGAATTAAAAGAATGGATTCAAAGCCGAATTCATTCTCGATTTAAGGAAGGGGAAGTCGTATATGAATTTTAAAGATTATGTGACCATCGTAGAAGATTGGCCGAAAGAAGGCATTCGTTTTAAAGATATTACGACATTGATGGATAATGGACCTGCTTTTAAAGCGGCAGTTGATGAAATTGTGGCTTATGCGAAAGAGCAAGAAGTTGACGTTATTGTTGGGCCTGAAGCAAGAGGCTTTATTGTCGGTTGTCCAGTGTCATACGCGTTAGAAGTAGGATTTGCGCCTGTACGTAAGGAAGGAAAACTCCCTCGTGAAACGATTAAAGTCGATTATGGATTGGAGTATGGCTCCGATGTTTTAACGATTCATAAAGATGCGATTAAACCTGGTCAGCGCGTGTTATTCGTTGATGATTTATTAGCGACCGGTGGAACAGTTGAGGCGACAATTGACTTAGTTGAACAACTCGGTGGTGAAGTTGTCGGGTGTGCCTTTTTAATTGAATTATCTTATCTAAATGGTCGTGAAAAGCTAAAAGATTATGATATACTAAAACTTATGGAATACTAAACAACTTTGGCTGACCCACCTTAAGGGCAGCCAAGTTTTATTATTTACCACTCGAAAAATGTTTGAATATGCAATCGGATAACAAATTTTTGTTTTGTAACATTTAATTTTTTTAATTATAATCGATATTAAGATTTAGTGTGGATCAACAACTGACCATAGCAGAATCGAATCGTAAATCATATGAACAAATTATGTACACCTAGGTGATGTTATGTCTAAGCATGAAAAAACAATTGAAGAAGTCATTGAAGATGCAGGTCGTTATTTGAATGAAGAACATACGACCTTTCTTCGACTTGCCTACGATTATGCGAAAGAAGCGCACGAAGGCCAAACGCGTAAATCAGGCGAGCCATATATTACGCATCCAGTCCAGGTCGCAGGCATCCTAATTGAATTAGAAATGGATCCAGCGACGATTGCTAGTGGTTTTTTACATGATGTTCTTGAAGATACAGATGCGTCTTATGACGATCTAACAAAGGAATTCGGCGAAGAGGTAGCATCGCTTGTCGAAGGTGTTACAAAGTTAGGTAAAATCAAGTATAAATCCAAGGAAGAACAACAAGCTGAGAACCATCGTAAAATGTTTATTGCCATGGCGAAGGATATTCGTGTTATTTTAATAAAATTAGCTGACCGTCTTCACAATATGCGAACACTCGACCACTTACCAGAAGATAAGCAACGTCGAATTGCGAATGAAACGTTAGAGATTTTTGCGCCATTAGCGCACCGGTTAGGTATCTCCACAATCAAATGGGAGCTTGAAGATATTTCCCTACGGTATTTAAACCCGCAACAATATTATCGAATCGTGAATTTGATGAAACAGAAGCGGGACGAGCGGGTGTATTATATTGATAAGGTCATTAATGAGATTCAAGGTCAATTAGACGATGTGAACATAACGGCCGAAATCTCAGGTAGACCGAAACATATTTATAGTATTTACCGGAAAATGGCGATCGATAAAAAGGATTTCAATGAAATCTATGATTTACTCGCAGTCCGCGTCATCGTGAAAAGTATTAAAGAATGCTATGCGGTATTAGGCATCATTCATACGTGTTGGAAGCCGATGCCTGGCCGATTTAAAGATTATATTGCGATGCCGAAGCCGAATCTGTACCAGTCCCTTCATACGACGGTTATTGGGCCTAAAGGTGATCCGTTAGAAGTACAAATTCGAACACAAGAAATGCACGACATTGCTGAATACGGTATTGCGGCACATTGGGCTTATAAAGAAGGTAAAGAATCGAGTCAAGAAGATATGTCGAAGCAACTGGCATGGTTCCGTGAAATTCTTGAATGGCAAAATGAAACAAATGACGCTGAAGAGTTCATGGAGTCGTTAAAGGTCGATTTCTTTTCCGATATGGTATATGTCTTTACACCAAACGGAGATGTTATAGAATTGCCTAGTGGTTCTGTACCACTTGATTTTGCTTATCGCATTCATACAGAAGTTGGGAATAAAACCGTTGGCGCGAAAGTGAACGGTAAAATTGAGCCGTTAGATTACCAATTACAAACCGGCGACATTGTAGAAATGTTAACATCAAAACATTCGTATGGTCCGTCAGAAGATTGGATAAAAATTACTCAAACGTCTCAGGCGAAAAATAAGATTAAGCAATTCTTTAAGAAACAACGTCGTGATGAAAATGTCGAACGTGGTAAAGATATTATCGACAAAGAATTAAAGAACTTAGAATTATCGCCTAAAGAAGTGCTCGTTGAAGAAAATATCCAAAATGCGATTGATAAGTTGCATATTAACTCTCTTGAGGATCTTTATGCTGCGGTTGGTTATCAAGGAATTACAACACAACAAGCCATTAACCGTCTAACCGAAAAAATCGCAAAAGAAGAAAAGGCAGAAGACCTTGAGAATTCGTTAATCGAAGCCCAGCAAGAGATGGAAACAAAACGACAGAAGAAGACAGGTATTGGCGTCAATGTCAAAGGCATGGACAATTTAATGGTTCGTCTGTCCAAATGTTGCACGCCTGTTCCGGGTGATCCGATTATTGGGTTCATCACGAAAGGTCGTGGTGTATCTGTTCACCGTACCGATTGCCCGAATATCAAAAATGAAGATCAAAACCGTTTAATTGACGTCGAATGGGAAGATGTAAATCGTCAACGGAAAAATTATAGTGTTGATCTTGAAATTTCAGGTTTCGATCGTAACGGCTTGTTAAACGAGATACTACAAGTCGTCAACGAAACGAATACAGATATCGTTGCCGTATCAGGTAAATCAGATAAAAACAAAATGGCGACGATTAATTTAACGATTTTAATTCAAAATGTCGACCATTTGAAGCGGATAGTTGAACGGATTAAGCATATTCGTGATGTATTTACTGTCCAGCGTATGATTCAGTAAGGGAGAGAGACGATGAAAGCAGTCGTACAACGTGCAGCCCATGGTTCTGTTGAAGTGAATGGTGAAACGACAGGAGCCATTCAAGAAGGGTTAGTTGTGTTACTCGGTGTGACACATGATGACACAGAGAAAGATATCAATTACATTGCTGATAAAGTGACGAATTTACGTATTTTTGAAGATGATGCGGGGAAACTGAATTTATCAGTTAAAGATGTCGGTGGACACGTGTTATCGATTTCGCAATTCACCTTATACGGTGACACGCGTAAAGGAAGACGCCCGAGTTTTATAGAAGCAGCAAAACCTGATTATGCCAATAAATTATATGAACAGTTTAATGATCGCGTTCGTGAGTCAGGTGTGCCAGTTGAAACTGGAGCTTTCGGTGAGCATATGAATGTATCGTTACTAAATGACGGACCTGTCACATTGATTTTAGATTCTAATGAATGATATACTTGACAGTCGTATCGTTTATGGATATGATAGTAAAAACATTTGAATACGTAAAAACCGAAGAAGGAAAGAGTAGTGAAATGTCGACAATGACAGAGAGGGTTTGCCGTGGCTGGAAGCGAACCTATTCAATCCATTTCATGAAAGACATTCTGGAGGTATCGTGCTGAAAGACGTTAATGTTCAGTAAGTGTGATCGCGATAAAGCGTTATGTTAATGAAGTGAGAGCATATCATAGTATGCTTTAATCAGGGTGGCAACACGGGTATATCTCGTCCCTATCAAATATCCATTTGATAGGGACTTTTTTAATGTCAATAAAATAGTTAGGGAGGGTATGGTTATGAACATTCATATTCCAAGAGGAACTGAAGATTTATTACCAGAGCAAACGAAAAAGTGGCAAGTGATTGAACACACTTTAAAACAATTAGCTGATAGATATCATTACCATGAAATTCGCACACCGATGTTCGAACGAACGGAATTATTCCAACGCGGTGTTGGTGATACAACAGATATTGTCCAAAAAGAAATGTACACATTTCAAGATAGAGGTGGTCGTAGCTTAACGTTAAGACCCGAAGGAACGGCTTCTGTCGCCAGATCTTACGTTCAACATAAAATGCACGGTAACGCCGAACAACCGACGAAACTATATTACTTAGGGCCAATGTTCCGTTATGAACGACCACAACAGGGCCGCACACGCCAATTTACGCAATTCGGTATTGAGGCGATTGGTAGTGCTGACCCAGCAATTGATGCGGAAGTCATTGCTTTAGCAATGGATAGTTATCGTGACTTAGGTTTACGCTCGCTAAAGCTTGTACTCAATAGCTTAGGTGATCAAGAAAGTCGTGAAGCTCACCGTCAAGCGCTTGTCGATCATTTTAAGCCACACGCTGATGAACTTTGCGCTGATTGCCAAATGCGTTTAGAACAAAATCCATTACGCTTGTTAGATTGTAAAGTCGATCAAGATCATCCGTCGATGCAAGATGCTCCATCTATTTTGGAGTATTTAAACGACTATTCTTCACAGTATTTCGAAGACGTGAAAAAGCATTTGGATTATATGGGGATCGATTATGTGGTCGATGAAACGTTAGTGCGCGGGTTGGACTATTATACGCATACAGCGTTTGAAATTATGAGTGAAGCAGAAGGGTTTGGTTCGATCACGACATTATCTGGTGGCGGCCGTTACAACGGACTTATACAGGATATTGGTGGTCCTGAATCATCAGGTATTGGTTTTGCGTTAAGTATTGAACGATTAATTATGGCATTAGATGCTGAAGGTATCGACCTTCAAAACGATGATGAATTAGATTGCTACGTCGTGACGATGGGTGATGAAGCGAAATTTGCTGGTTCACAACTTGTATATCAGTTACGACAAGCGGGCTACAAAGTCGACCAAGACTATTTAGATAAGAAAATGAAAGCTCAATTTAAAGCTGCTGATCGTTATGCAGCAACATATGCTGTTGTCATCGGTGAATCCGAGATGGAACAAGGTGTCGCAACGATCAAGCGTTTAGCAGATGGTGAACAAAAAACGGTCGCAATTGACCAAATTGCTAATGAAATACAGCAAGGAATGTAAGGAGGAACATCATGGAAAGAACACACTGTGGACATGTGACGACAAGTTTAGTCGATCAAACGATATTATTAAAAGGTTGGGTACAAAAACGACGGGACTTAGGTGGTTTGATTTTTATTGATTTGCGCGACCGTTCTGGAGTCGTTCAAACCGTTTTTAGTCCTGATGTTAATCAAGAAGCATTAGAAACGGCTGAATCGTTACGGAGCGAATTTGTCGTTGAAATTCAAGGAACGGTTAAAAAGCGCGATGCACAAACAGTTAACTCGAACATGACGACTGGTGAAGTGGAAGTTGTCGTAGAAGATGTGACCTTAGTGAATACGTCAAAAGCGTTACCGATTAAAGTGGATGATGCGAACGATTTAAATGAAGATACGCGTCTCAGATACCGTTATTTAGATTTACGTCGTGACACGATGCAAGAAACGTTGAAGTTGCGCCACAAAACAGCGCAAGCGATTCGTCATTACTTGAATCATCAAGACTTTTTAGAAATGGAAACACCGATTTTAACGAAGAGCACACCTGAAGGGGCGCGTGACTATTTAGTCCCAAGCCGGGTTCATCCAGGTGAGTTTTATGCACTTCCACAGTCACCACAAATCTTTAAGCAGTTAATTATGGTGTCAGGTTTTGAAAAGTATTATCAAATCACGCGTTGTTTCCGTGATGAAGACTTACGTGCTGACCGCCAGCCAGAATTTACACAAGTTGATATTGAAACATCGTTTATGTCTCAAGAGGAAATCATGAACATGACAGAGGAAATGTTGGCGTCAGTCGTAAAAGACGTTAAAGGTGTCGATGTCCCATATCCATTCCCGCGTTTAACGTATGATGAAGCGATGGAACGTTACGGATCAGATAAGCCTGATACACGGTTTGGTATGGAATTAATCAATTTAAATGACGTTGTTGCCGATAGTGGATTCAAAGTGTTTAAACAAGCAATTGAATCAGGCGGCAAAGTGAGTGCTATTAATGTTAAAGGGTTCGCCGACCAGTTTTCGCGTAAAGATATTGATCAGTTAACCGAATTCGTTGCTGTCTATGGTGCGAAAGGGTTAGCGTGGATGAAGGTCGATCAAGGCGAGTTATCCGGACCAATTGCGAAGTTCTTTGACGGCGATGATGCCCAAGCCATTTTAGAGGCCACAAACGGTGAATCAAATGATTTATTACTATTCGTAGCCGATCAAGCCGATGTCGTTTATGACAGTCTAGGTGCCCTTCGCCAGAAACTTGGCAAGGAATTAGGACTTATTGATGAAAGCTTATTCAATTTCTTGTGGGTAACCGATTGGCCACTTTTCGAATACGATGAGGATGATGGTCGTTATCATGCGGCTCACCATCCATTTACAATGCCACAGACTGATCGTCTAGACGACTTAAAAGACAATCCACAAGACGTAAAAGCAAAAGCTTACGATATTGTGCTCAATGGGTACGAACTAGGTGGCGGTTCTCTTCGTATTTATAATAAAGAGATGCAAGAGAAGATGTTCGAAGCATTAGGCTTTACGCAAGAAGAAACAGAAGAACAATTCGGTTTCTTATTAGAAGCATTAGAATTTGGCGCGCCACCACATGGTGGTATTGCGTTAGGATTTGACCGTCTAGTGATGCTATTAGCTGGTAAAACGAACTTACGCGATACGATTGCCTTTCCGAAGACAGCATCAGCATCAGATCTGCTAACAAAAGCACCTGATGTCGTCGATGAACGTCAACTAGATGAATTGCATCTAAAGTCGACAAAAACTGATCAACAAGACGTTTAATAAGGAAAATTTTGTTGTCATTTTGGCCGATTTTTGGGCTTGAAACGTAAGCGGGTTCATGCTATGATTTAAATACAAAATAACAAATGAAGCAATCCTAATGTGTACGTCTAACTCCTCATACGTTTTGACCGAACACTTATATAAAATGGGAGTCTGACGTTTCCATGGTGCGTAAATGCCTTTCGAGGACTTACAACAAACATGGAACAAGACACCCACCTGCCTTGAGCGGGTTCAAAACAAAATGGAGAGACGGCACAATTGGGATTGTTACATAAAGAAGAGAGGTTATTTCCAAAAAGGGAATAACCTCTCTTCTTTTATTTCGCCACTTGTTGTAAATTACCATTCTTCTCCATTTGGAATGTAGGCGAATCCGTATCACTTTCATCGAAAATCATCATTTTACGAGCACGATCCATAATAGCGATAAAAGTTTGATAATCGTCTTGTAAACTGTCGTATTGCGATTGAAGTTGATGTAATTCGTTTCGTAACGTATCGTTTTCCTCTTTTAATTGATGATTTTCGGATTGGACTTGATTAATATGTTGTTGTTCATCAAAAGCTGTCTTCAACAATTGAAGTTGCTGAATAATGTGATCAATTGATGGATTTGCCGGCGCATCGATTTGTGGTGTATCGATTTTTGCCGGTAAATTGTTCGGTTCTTCAGGCTTAGCTTGTGCAACAGGTTGCGATTGTTTTTGGGCACGTTTACGTTCTTTCCGTTGTCGTTTGGCTAAATCTACTGCTTTTTCATAGTTTTGCCTTACTTCAGCATTCCATCTAAATCCACAAGCGGCGGCTGTTCGGTTTAAAGCATCGCCGACTTCTTCGAATGCATTGAGTTGTGTACTGCCTTCACGAATGTGACGTAGTACGGTCTCGGCTAACAACAAATCATCTTCGTGGGACCACGCATCTTGACGTACTTTCACCATAGACGAATCGTTCCTTTCATTTATATCATTTAACTAGTGATTATAGATTTCGATATCTATCATATACAGAATGAGCAAGGTTTATACATAAAGGGAAATAATATTCGTCACATGTTAGCCAATCGTGTAAAATAAGATTAGCGTACGAATTAAAGGAGTTATGCTATGTTAGTGAATGAACCATTAGCGTATCGAATGCGCCCTGAAAAAATTGAAGAAGTGATTGGTCAAGATGATATCATCGGGCCTAATACGCCATTATATAAAATGATTAAACAAAATCATGTTCCATCGATGATTTTGTATGGTGAGCCTGGCACAGGCAAGACATCACTCGCATTTGCTATCGCAGGATCCACCCATCAGGATTTTTATGCGATTAATGCGACAACAGCTAGCAAAAAAGATATTGAAGAGATTATTGCTAAATCAAAAATGAGCGGTGGAGCCATTCTTTTTATCGATGAGATTCACCGATTTAATAAAAGCCAACAAGATTATTTGCTTAAAGCGCTTGAAGAAGGTGTGATCACACTTGTTGGCGCGACAACGGAGAACCCGTTTCACAGTGTGAATAATGCAATTCGATCGCGGTGCGGTCAAATTAAGCAATTGTCATTACTGACGCGTGATGCGATTATGACACTACTGAATCATGCGTTGTCTGACGCTGACAAAGGGTTAGGTCATTTATCCATTGAGATATCACAGGATCAATTAGAACGTATTGCTTCACAGACCGGCGATGCGCGTACAGCCTTAACATTACTCGAAGACATCGTATTTGCTTCTGATCAAGACGATAAAGGTGTTTATCATGTTCAAGATGACACTGTCCAGTATTGTATTCAAAACAAAGGGTTTTCACACGATAAAAAAGGTGACATCTATTATAATTTGTTGTCCAGTTTTCAAAAGAGTATACGCGGTAGCGATGTGAATGCGGCACTGCATTATTTAGCACGGCTGTTAGAAGGTGGCGATCTAGAAGCGATCACACGACGTTTATTAGTCATTGCGTATGAAGATATTGGGTTAGCCAATCCGCCATTAACGGCGCGAGTGCTTCCAGCGATTCAATCCGTTGAACGACTTGGATTACCTGAAGGGCGCATTCCGTTGTCAGTCGTCACGGTTGAGCTTTGTTTGTCGCCGAAATCAAATACAGCCTATAAAGCATTAGATCAAGCAATTACTCATGTCCAAAAAGGGATGACTGATGATATTCCAGATCACTTAAAAGACACTCATTACCAAGGTGCTCAAGATTTAGGTCATGGTATCGATTATAAATACCCTCACAACTATCAAGGGGGTTGGGTGTATCAAGAGTATTTACCAGAACGGTTGAAAGATGCGACATATTATAAACCGAAAGAAATTGGCGAAGAGAAACGACTCGCACAAATTTATGAAAAACTAAATCATTTAAAAGAAAAAGGTCGGCAAAATCGATCAGAATAAATGCAATGAATCGTTAAAACATGATATAATATCATCTGGTTTTTCAAGCGACTACTTCGGCAATCAATGATTGACCGTGTTATAATAAAGATAAGTATGGATGAGAATGATAGGAGGCACTCCGGTTGAAAATTTCTACAAAAGGGCGTTATGGATTAACGATTATGATCGCGCTCGCTAAACAATACGGTGATAAGCCGATACCTTTAAAATCAATTGCAGCCGATTACGGATTGTCCGAACATTATTTAGAGCAACTGATTGCTCCGTTACGGAATGAACGTTTAGTTAAAAGTGTTCGAGGAGCTAAAGGTGGGTACTTACTCACGCGAGAACCAAAGCAAATCACGGCAGCTGATATCATTCGAACGTTAGAAGGTCCAATTCGTCCCGTTGAAGAAATGGAAGATGAAGAACCGGCAAAGCGCGAATTGTGGAAACGGATCCGCGATGCCGTCAAAGACGTGTTAGAACAAACCACGCTCGAAGATTTAGCTGAATACGATGATGATATTTATCAAGAAGAGCATATGTTTTATATTTAAGAGTTCAAAGTAGGTGACAACATGGAGCCGATTTATTTAGATCATGCGGCAACAACGCCCATTCATTCGGATGTACAAGCTAAAATGACGGACGTGATGCAACATCACTTCGGTAACCCGTCCAGCATTCACCGATATGGACGAGATGGCCGCAAACTGTTAGACGAATCGAGAACGACAGCCGCTAAAGCGTTGAATGCGCCGTTTTCTTCGATTATTTTTACAAGCGGTGGCACTGAAGCGAATAATTTAGCGATTTTCGGAACAGCTCATGCTTATCGAGCTCAAGGAAACCATATTATTACGACGACGATTGAACACCATGCTGTCTTACATCCGTGCGAACAATTGGAAGCAGCTGGTTTCGAAGTGACGTACTTGCCTGTTGATCAATCAGGCCAAGTGCGTGTACAAGATGTACAAGCAGCCCTTCGAGACGATACGATTTTAGTCACAATTATGGCGGTGAATAACGAAACAGGTGTCGTTCAACCGATTCAAGAGATTAGCGACGTGCTAACCGACCATCAGGCAGTCTTTCATACGGATGCTGTGCAAATGTTTGGCGTCATGCCGATTGATGTGACTGAGCTTGGAGTCGATTTACTAACTGCTTCGAGTCATAAAATTTATGGCCCAAAAGGCGTTGGCTTATTATACAAACGTGATGACATTCACCTTGAGCAACAATTACTAGGTGGTGAACAAGAACGCAAGTGGCGACCGGGGACAGAAAATACATTGGCTATCGCTGGCTTCAATCAAGCGATTCAAACGTTACAAGCCAATCGTGAAAAGAGACACGAGCATTATCAAGCATTGCAAGACAGATTAATATTAGAATTGGAAAAGCAAGGGATAGAGTTTTCAGTCAACGGTGATTTGACTCAAAGAGTGCCGAATATTATAAACCTTAGCTTCCCTAAGACCGAAGTCGAAATGTTTTTAACGAATCTTGATTTAGCTGGTATTGCTGTGTCATCTGGTTCGGCTTGCACAGCAGGTTCGATTGATCCGTCACACGTATTAAAAGCGATGTACGGTGAAAAGGATGCTCGTTTAACGAATTCAATTCGATTTAGTTTCGGCATTGATAATACAGAAGACGATATGCAGATCGTCGCTGAAAAAATAAAACCGATAATAGAACGATTAGAAAAGGTGGTGACTTAAATGTCAGATAATGCGAATACGCGCGTCGTTGTTGGTATGTCAGGCGGGGTCGATTCATCTGTAACTGCGTTGTTGCTTAAACAACAAGGATACGACGTCGTCGGGATTTTTATGAAAAATTGGGATGACACAGATGAGTTCGGCGTTTGTACCGCAACGGAAGATTATGAGGATGTTGCACGTGTTTGTCATCAACTCGATATACCGTATTACTCGGTCAATTTCGAATCGAAGTATTGGGACAAAGTGTTTCAATATTTCTTAGACGAATACCAAGCAGGCAGAACACCGAATCCTGATGTCATGTGTAATAAAGAAATTAAATTCAAAGCGTTTTTAGACCATGCGATGGGTCTAGGCGCGGATTATTTAGCAACAGGGCATTATGCTCGCGTTCGTGAACGAGATGGACAGGTGGAAATGCTACGTGGTGTCGATCGTAACAAAGACCAAACGTATTTCTTAAACCAAATATCGAGTGACATTTTACCTAAAATTATGTTTCCACTTGGCGAATTGGATAAACAAGAAGTACGCGACATTGCGAAAGAGCATGATTTAGCGACAGCGACGAAAAAAGATAGTACCGGTATATGCTTCATTGGTGAACGAAACTTCAAAGATTTCTTAAGTGAATATTTACCGGCTCAACCTGGTCAAATGCAAACGTTATCGGGTGAAGTAAAAGGTGAACACGACGGTTTAATGTATTATACGATCGGTCAACGTCAAGGATTAGGTATTGGCGGTGCAGGCGACCCGTGGTTTGTTGTTGGTAAAAATCTGGACGATAATGTTTTATATGTCGGTCAAGGTTTTCATCATGACGCGTTATATTCCGATGCCTTATTAGCAGTGGATGTGAACTGGTTAGTAGATCAAGATTTATCAGAACCGTTCACGTGTACGGCGAAATTTCGTTACCGTCAACAAGATAGTGGCGTGACCGTTTATCCGAACGCTGATGGGACCGTGCAAGTGAAATTTGATGAGCCTGAACGTGCTATCACGCCGGGACAAGCTGTTGTATTTTACGATGATGACCTGTGCCTTGGTGGCGGTACAATCGAAGAAGCTTATCGTCATGAGGAGCCGTTAGCGCATTTAGCTTAAAGGTAATCAAAAAAGTCAGCACTGCATAAGACGCGTGGTGACTTTTTTGACGTTACATAAAGAAAGAAAGGGATACAATTATGAGTGAGTTACAAAAAGGCATTGACTATATGCAAAATCATCAATTTGAAGAGGCGGCACAAGCGTTTAATGATTATATTGAAGCTAATCCTGAAGATCCAGTAGGCTTCATTAATTTCGCTAATTTGCTTGTTCATTTACAAGAATTCGAATCGGCAGAGCGTTTTTATCGAAAAGCGTTATCATTAGAATCTGAATTACCGGCTGCTCATTATGGTTTAGGAAGCTTATTTTACGAACAAGAACAATTTGCTGATGCAACAGAACAGTTTCAAGAAGCGATCAAACAAGGGTTATCTGATGAAGACGTTTACTTTATGCTAGGTATGTCACTTCTTAGTCAGGATCAACCAAAACTAGCTTTACCTTATATGCAACGGGCAAGTGAGTTAAGTCATGATGATGTCGACATTCAGTTTCAGTATGGATTAACGTTAGCCTATTCGGGTATGATTGATGAAGCGGAGAAGCAAATGGATATCGTCATATCATTAGATGCAAACCATAGTGATGCTTATTATAATAAAGCTGTATGTTTGTTACACCGTGAGGAACCTGAAGCGGCACTTAAACAATTTGACCATGCGCTAGAGGTACACCCTGACCATGTGCTAGCTAGTCATGGCAAAAAACAGGTGGAACAGTTATTAAACGAAGATGACGCTTAAGGGAGCGAGCTGTAATGGCGGAACACTATTATGCAAAAGGACAGCTAAATCAAATGATTTTCCAAAACCAACAGACGCAATTTTCGATTGCGTCTATTTCTGTTGTGGAAACAGACATAGATATCGATGAAAAAGATTTAGTTGTTAAAGGCCATTTTCCAGCCTTAACTCATGGTAATGATTACATATTTTACGGTCAAATGCAGAATCACCCAAAATTTGGTGATCAACTGAATGTCTTTACATATGAAAAGGAGCTCCCAAAGACCGAAGATAGTTTAGTAAAATATTTAGCAAGTGATTTATTTTATGGCATCGGTGAAAAAACAGCGTCGAAGATTGTCGATACGCTCGGTCTTAATGCCGTGGATGACATATTACGTGACGAATCGAAATTAGATGAAGTCGTAGGGCTAAAAGCTGAAACTAAAAAGCAATTTATCGCGGATTTAAGGTTGCACCAAGGTTTTGAACAAGTGACAGTTGAATTAGCGAAATATGGTGTCGGCCTACAACTAGCTCAAAAATTGTACGATGTTTACGCTGAAAACACGATAAAACAACTACAAGATAATCCGTATGATTTTGTGTTTTATGTTGATGGTTTCGGATTCCAAAGAGCCGATGAGATCGCTAAAACCATCGGGATTGAAGATAACCACCCGACGCGAGTCCAAGCTGGTATTTTGCATGTTTTAGATGAAGAATCAACGAATGGGCACGTGTATGTTGAATTACCTTCGTTAGTCACACGATTAAATGAATTGTTGTTTCGTGGACAAACTGAAGAAACAAAACAGTCACTTCATGACTATTTAAATCAATTAGTGGATGACGAATTAATTGTAATGGAAGCAGACCGTATTTATTTACCTCAGCTTTATTTTGCAGAAGAAGGAGTTGCCTCACAGCTAACGCGTCTATTAGAAACGAATGAAGACTTAACGTTTGATGAGAGTGAATTAATGGCGGCAATTGGTGACGTCGAGGAACAAGAAGGTATCGCCTATGGTGAAGAACAATATGAAGCGGTCAAAAAAGCGTTAAATGAAAAAGTGATGTTATTAACAGGTGGACCCGGCACGGGTAAAACGACTGTTGTTAAAGGCATTCTCCATTGTTATGAAGCATTGTTTCAAAAGAAAGAACAAAAAAAGCAAAGCGATTATATTTTGGCAGCACCAACGGGACGTGCGGCGAAACGTTTGACTGAATCAACAGGGATTAAAGCGAAAACCATTCACAGTTTACTCGGCTGGTCAGGTGAAGAAGAGTTTGAATATAATGCGAGTAATCAATTAAGCGGGAAAGTTATGATTGTTGATGAGTTTTCGATGGTTGATATTTGGTTAGCGAACCGATTGCTTAAAGCTGTTCCTGCTGATATGAAAGTCATTTTTGTCGGTGATGAGGACCAGTTACCATCCGTTGGCCCAGGACAAGTATTAGCAGACCTTTTAGCATCACAATCCATACCCGTTTGTCGATTACAAGATATTTACCGGCAAAAAAATGATTCCTATATCATTAAATTGGCTCATGACATCAAACACGATCAATTACCTGAACAATCCGTTGGAAAAAAAGCCGATTTTAATTTTATTGACACCTCGAGTGATTATGCAGTTGACACGATTGAAAAGATTGTCACGAAAGCACTTGAAAAAGGCTACTCGATGCGAGATATACAAGTGTTAGCGCCCATGTACAAAACGAAAGTCGGTATTCATGAGTTGAATGACTCTTTACAGCAAATTTTTAACCCGAAAGAAGAATCAAAACGTGAATTGTTGCATTTCCAGTCGGTTTATCGTACAGGCGATAAAGTGATCCAACTCGTCAATCAACCAGAAAAAGATGTATTCAACGGAGATATTGGTGAAATAGTTGCCGTTAAAGACGCAAAAGAAGCTGATTCCAATAAAGATGAACTGATCATTAATTTCGAAGGGCTTGAAGTGTCCTATACGCGCCAAGATTTAAACCAAATCATGTTAGCTTATGCCATATCGATTCATAAATCACAAGGAAGCGAATTCCCGATTGTCATTATGCCAATTGTTAGGCCATTCAAACGAATGCTCGTTAAAAACTTAATTTATACAGCAGTGACAAGAGGCAAGGCATCCTTAATTATTTGTGGTGACTACGATATTTTTCTCGAAGGGCTACAAAAAGGCGATGCATATGAAAGACGAACCACTTTAGTGTCGCGTATTCAAGCGTTTTTAGGGCATAATGTTGAACAAGTTCCCCAGTCAGCCGAACAAAATCTTGAAAACGCTGAAGTTGATGAGCAGGAAGAATTTTCGCCTTATGATTTTATGTCTTAAGTAAAAGCTAAGAATGGTTGTACCGTTCGGTATGACACAGCTTTTAATGATAAGGTTGGTGATGATTTGGGGCGTGCTATGTCGACTGGAGTCATTGGAGCTGCAATCGTATATGCCTTACGAAATAATAAACGCTTTCGTAAAAACAAAACGATGAAACAGCTCCGTCGGTCAAGTCGGAAGTTGATGAAACGTTTTCGTTAATCAGTATTAATGGCTAGCTATCGATTTTGGGTAGCTGGCCTACATAATGATATAAGTTGACATAACGACCGGGGTTCTCTATAATAACGATTGAATATAATACGTATATAAATCAATGAAGGATCGAGTAAGTGACAAACTACTTACAGAGAGGGGTTTTATTAGCTGGAAAAAACCCTAAGATAAGTGTCACTGAACGCTAATCTGGAGAGCGGTTAACCCCCGACGTCGTCACAACGTTACTGTGCTTAAGTCGATAGGCATTTGCCTATAATTAGGGTGGTACCGCGGAAAAACCGTCCCTACACATTGAAGTGTAGGGACGGTTTTTTATTTTAGGCTCTGTTAATGTTTAGTCTTGATTTTCAAATGAATTAGCATTGAGTTGTTGAATTGTGAGAAGCGGAGGTGGCGACTCCAGCTCGATACACGGAGGAACGTCCACTAAGAACGCAAACGTCCTGTTTGCAACGTGGACGTCACGACATCGTGTCGAAGTACGTCCTGCGCCTGCGAGTACTCGGCGCAGAATTAGTCAAGGAAGCTTATGAAATCCGCTTTTGTGGCCAACGTCGACACTAGACCATCCGGGTCGTCGGAAAGCGTCCACCAAAAGCGGATCACAATTCAACAACAGACTTTAACAAAGCCTAATTTTAAATGACATTTAAATAAACGATACAGGAGGAATAAAGATGACACAATTGCAATCGCATGAAGTGAGACAAATGTTTTTAGACTTTTTTAAAGAAAAAGGCCATGGTGTAGAACCAAGCCGATCACTCGTGCCACAAGAAGATCCAACCCTTCTATGGATTAACAGTGGGGTGGCCACGCTTAAAAAATATTTTGACGGACGAATCATTCCGGACAATCCACGTATTGTCAATGCACAAAAATCGATTCGAACAAACGATATCGAAAATGTCGGCTTTACGGCTCGTCACCACACGTTTTTTGAAATGCTCGGTAATTTTTCAATCGGTGATTATTTTAAAGAAAAAGCGATTGAATGGGCGTGGGAATTCTTAACAAGTGATGACTGGATTGGATTTGACGCTGAACGTTTATCAGTCACTGTGCACCCAGAAGATGATGAAGCGTATCATATTTGGAAAGACCAAGTCGGCTTACCGACTGAGCGTATCATACGTATTGAGGAAAACTTTTGGGATATTGGTGAAGGCCCAAGTGGACCGAACACAGAGATTTTCTACGACCGTGGTGAAGCATATGGAAATGACCCGAAAGATCCTGAACTATACCCAGGTGGCGAAAATGAACGTTACTTAGAAATTTGGAATCTCGTCTTTTCACAATTTAACCATAACCCTGATGATACTTATACCCCATTACCGAAGAAAAATATTGATACGGGGATGGGATTAGAACGAATCGTTTCTGTCATCCAAGATACACGAACAAACTTTGAAACGGATTTATTCAAACCGATTATCGAACGAACAGAGCAACTGTCGGGTGTCCAATATCATGACAACGAACGACAAGACACAGCGTTCAAAGTTATCGCTGACCACGTGCGTACAGTAGCATTCGCAATCGGAGACGGAGCACTTCCATCAAACGAAGGTCGTGGTTATGTCCTACGTCGTTTATTACGCCGTGCTATTCGTTTTGCGAAGGACTTGAATTTAAATGAACCGTTTATGTATCGATTAGTGGATCAAGTCGCAACGATTATGTATGACTTCTATCCAGAAGTTCATAATAAAAAAGATTTCATTCAAGAAGTGGTGAAAAAAGAAGAAGAACGTTTCCATGAAACATTGCAAGAAGGCTTAGCGATTTTAGAAAAAGTGATGCAAGCTGAAAAAGCGAAACAGAGCAATGTTTTTCCAGGTGAAGAAGTATTTACGTTATATGATACGTACGGCTTCCCGAAAGAATTAACTGAAGAATATGTTCAGGCTGAGGGCTTCACGATTGATGAAGTAGGTTTTGAACGAGAGATGTCTAAACAACGTGAAAGAGCGCGTGAAGCACGCCAAAAAGTGGACTCAATGCAAGTACAAGATGAAGTGTTACAGCAAATTGATGTAGACAGTCAATTTATTGGTTATGACCAATTAACGACGACAACGACACTGTCAACAATTGTTAAAGATCAAGCCATGACTTCGAACCTTCAAGCTGGTGATGAAGCGACGATTGTATTAGCTGATACACCTTTCTATGCAGAAAGTGGTGGACAGATAGCTGACAAAGGTGTAATCAAATCAGAAACAGGTGTTGCGCATGTTAAAGATGTGCAAAAAGGGCCAAACGGGCAAAACTTGCATCAGATCGACGTGACAGAAGGTACACTAACGCTTCAACAATCAGTCGAAGCGGAAGTCAACGAATATGACCGTAAGCAAACAGTTAAAAACCACACAGCCACACACTTACTGCATCAAGCGCTTAAAGATGTTTTAGGTGATCACGTTAACCAAGCAGGTTCACTAGTGGCCCCAGATCGTTTACGTTTTGACTTCACTCATTTTAACGCCGTATCAGAAGAACAATTAAAAGAAATCGAGCGTATTGTAAACGAAAAAGTGTGGCAATCCATCAATGTAGCTATCTCTCATCACACGTTAGAGGAAGCTAAAGAGATGGGAGCTATGGCCTTATTCGATGCGAAATATGGCGAAGAAGTACGTGTTGTATTCGTGGATGATTATAGTATTGAATTATGTGGCGGGTGCCACGTTAATAATACAGCGGAAATCGGCCTATTTAAGATTACGCAAGAAACTGGTATTGGTGCTGGCACACGTCGTATTGAGGCGACTACAGGCCAAGGTGCTTACGCATATTACGAAGGCCGTGAGCAGTTATTAAGTGAAGCAGCGTCAAAATTGAAAACAAAAACAGAGCAAGTGCCACAGCGTATTGATGCTTTATACCAAGAAATAAAAGATTTACAACGAGAAAATGAATCGCTTACCCAAAAACTTGCGAATGTTGAGTCAGCTAATATTTTAGATCAAGTCGAAACCATTGATGATGTTTCGTTATTAGCAGAAAAAGTGGACGTTAGTGATATGAATGCGTTACGCAATATGGTTGATGATTTGAAACAACAATTAAATTCTGGCATCATTTTATTAGCGATGGAAAACGACGGTAAAGTCCAATTGGCTTCAGGTGTGTCTCAAGATTTAATTGACCGTGGTTTCCATGCAGGCAATCTGATTAAAGAAGCAGCTACACAGTGTGGTGGCGGCGGTGGTGGCCGTCCAGATATGGCACAAGCAGGCGGTAAACAACCCGAAAAAATCGACGATGCACTGGCTGTAGCAAAAGAATATGTCAAAACGGTTTTATCTTCGTAGCATTTCAGTATATAATGAAGTTAAAGTCGTTTGAGGGGGATTGTATATGTCAAATGATCACACAATGCAGTATCAGTTTTCTGATGACTCACAGGCCAAACAAGTGAACGAAACATTGCATCAAGTTTATCAATCACTTGAAGAGAAAGGATATAATCCGATTAATCAAATCGTTGGTTATTTATTATCGGGTGATCCAGCTTATATCCCTCGTCACAATGACGCCCGTAATTTAATGTCACTACTCGAACGCGATGAAATTATCGAAGAAGTTGTGAAAAATTACTTAAAAACAACGAAAGATACTTGAGGATAACACATGAAAGTTTTAGGACTAGATGTAGGTGAAAAAACGATCGGTATTGCCGTATCAGATGCATTACATTTTACTGCTCAAGGTATAGAAACGCTTAAATGGAATGAAGATAACTATGAGTCAGTCAAAGACAAAATGAGTCGTATCATCCAAGAGCATGAGATTAGTAAAATTGTAGTCGGTTTTCCTAAGAACATGAATGGGTCTGTTGGTGAACGAGGTGAAGTTAGTCAAGAGTTCGCGTCGTACTTAGAAGAAACATATGAATTACCCGTCGTGTTATGGGATGAACGGTTAACAACAATGGCAGCTGAACGGGTTTTATTAGATGCTGATATGAGCCGACAGAAACGAAAGCAAGTCATTGATAAAATGGCAGCCGTCATGATTTTACAAAGTTATCTTGACGCTAACCGTTAAAAAGGAGTGGACCCCTATGCAGGAGAAAGAACGTATTATTATTCCTGATGAGTCAGGAGAAGAACATTTATTTGATGTGCTGTTCACGTTTGATGTAGATCACACAGAGCAATCATATTTGGTTGCTGTACCTGCTGAACAAGAAGAAGAGGAAGAAGTCGAAGTATTTGCGTTTCGTTACGAAGAAGCAGAAGGTGACTCAGACGATTTAACCCTCTTTCAAATTGAAACCGAAGAAGAATGGCAAATCGTAGAAGAAATGCTCGCGACATTTTCTGAGTCAGATGAAGAAACAGAATAAGTTAAGTGGACCATGTGATATCACATGGTCTCTTTTATGTTTCCCAAAAATATTTATCAACAATTTAACAACAAAGATAGAAAAATGTCGTGTTTTATTTTATACTTTATTTGGTATTAAGAATGATAGGGGGAAGTTATTTGTCATCTTCCAATGAAACAGAAAATATAAAAGCAAGACGTGTCAAAGAAGCAAGTATGGCTCGTAAAGTTATTTTGATTGTCATTTTAGTGTTAGTGATTTTATTTACCATCGGTGGCTACTTCTTATACAACTATATTGAAGAAGGTTTAAGCCCTGTTGACCCAGATAATGATGAACTCATCGAAGTTAATATCCCACTAGGATCAAGCGTCGAAGATATTGCTAGTATTTTAGAAGAAAAAGATATTATCAGTAATGCCACCATTTTTGACTACTACGTCACATTCAAAAATGAAACAGGTTTTCAAGCTGGTGACTATCAAATGTCTAAAAGCTTAACGATGGATGAAATTATTGAAACATTAAAAACAGGTGTCATTATGGTTGATCCAATCTTTAGAGTCACGATTCCAGAAGGGACAACCATTGAAGAAATCGCCGGCATCTTTGCAGAGGAAACGTCGATCAATGAACAAGAATTTATGGATAAAATGAATGACGAAGCATTTATTCAGTCAATGATGGAGCAGTATCCTGAACTATTGTCAGATGATATTCTCGCTGAGGAAGTTCGTTATCCATTAGAAGGGTACTTAAATGCATTAACGTATCCTTTTTATGAAGAAGATCCGACCGTTGAACAAGTTGTTACAATGATGTTGGACGAAACGCAAAACCAAGTGTTCCAATATATCGATCAAATTGATAGTCGTAATTTATCGATTCACGAAGCATTGACGATGGCCTCACTAATTGAAAATGAAGCATCAGAACAAGAAAGTCGCCCTATGATCTCAGGTGTCTTTTATAATCGAATAAACCCTGATGAAGGTGAGCAAGAAATGCCGTTACAAACAGACCCAACTGTTCTCTATGCGAAAGGGGAACATCAAGAACGGGTTTTATATGAAGACTTAGAAATTGATCATCCGTACAATACGTATCAAAATCTAGGGTTGCCACCAGGGCCTATATCTAACTACCATGAAAGTGCATTAGAAGCAGCTGTTAACCCAGAATACCATAATTATAAATACTTCTTACATGGTGACGATGGGGATGTTCATTTCGCTGAAACTTTAGAAGAACATAATCAAAATATTGATCAGTATCGACCATCAAATGATTAATCATCATTGTTAGGAGTGCGATGTCATATCGCATTCCTCTATTTTTGTCTAAATTCATCACATTGAAGTTCATCATAAGACAAATAGCTTCAGCTTGTGGTAAAATAACGTCGTTGCTTATGGCAATGGAAGGACGCGTGAAAGTAACATGTCTAAAACAAAGCATTATATCCGTTCATTACAACCTGAACAACACCCGTTGTTAGATAAAATGGAGCAGTATGCCGACAATCATCACGTACCTATTATGGAACGTGATGGCATAGGATTACTTCAACAGTTAGTGCGTTTACACCAACCACAACATATACTAGAGATCGGAACAGCCATTGGGTATTCGGCGATTCAAATGGCGCTAGCAACTAAACATGCGTCTATTACGACAATCGAACGTGACGACAATCGTTTTCAAGAGGCTACACATTTTATTCATGAAGCCCAATTACACGATCGGATTCAAGTGATTCATCACGATGCGAATGTTTGGTTGGACGAGTTATCTTCTGATAGTCAAACGTATGACCTAGTGTTTGTTGATGCGGCAAAAGGGCAGTATCAAGCCTTTGTAGAAAAGATTGATCCATTTGTAGCAGAAGGTGGTCTCATTGTGGTTGACAACGTTTTATTTAAGGGGTATGTTGCTAAAGAGGTACAAGACAATGAGCGGTTTGTTAATATAGGTGAAAAAATTAATCAGTTTAATCAGTGGTTATCGAACCATAGCGATTACACGACGACGATCGTTGAATCAGGTGATGGTGTGGCGATAGCGGTTAAAAACAGTCAAACAGATAGTGAGTGAAGAAGGGAGCAACAGGCCTTGAACGATAAGCCGATAATAATAGGGGTTGCAGGTGGTACTGGTTCAGGTAAGACGACTGTAACTAGAACCATTTGTGAACAATTTCAAAATACATCGATTCTAATGTTAGAACAAGATTCATATTATAAAGATCAATCACATATACCATTTGAAGAGCGATTAAATACCAATTATGATCATCCATTAGCATTTGATAATGATTTATTAATTGACCATCTCAATCGATTATCTCGCCGTGAATCGGTCGAAAAACCGGTGTATAATTACGAATTACACACGCGTTCAGATGAAACGATCCACACTGAGCCACAAGAAGTGATCATTTTAGAAGGTATTCTCGTATTAGAGGATGCTCGTCTTCGAGATATTATGGATATTAAAGTCTTTGTTGATACAGACGCTGATATTCGTATTATTCGACGCATGATGCGTGACATTAAAGAACGCGGCCGAACATTAGAATCGGTCATGAATCAATATATGAATGTCGTTCGACCGATGCATTTACAATTCGTTGAACCGGCGAAACGGTATGCGGATATTATCATACCTGAAGGTGGCGAAAATCACGTCGCAATTGATTTATTATCAACAAAAATCAAAAGTATTATTGACAAAAAACAAATATAACCATTAATATTAGCGCTAATGTAGATATATGAATGAGAAGGAGTGTCCAAACATGGCTGAAGAACAAAGCTATTACATGACAGAAGACGGAAAACGCAAATTAGAAGAAGAATTAGAAGAGTTAAAGACCGTAAGACGACCAGAAGTGGTTGAACGTATAAAGATTGCACGTGACTTTGGTGACTTATCAGAGAACTCTGAGTATGATGCTGCTAAAGATGAACAAGCTTTTGTTGAAGCGCGCATTTCACAAATTGAAAATATGATTCGTTATGCTGTTATTATTGAAAATGATGATGATAATAATGAAATTGTCCAATTAGGTAAAACGGTTATATTTGAAGAGTTACCTGATGGTGATGAAGAAGAATATCAAATCGTTGGTAGTGCCGAAGCGGATCCATTTGAAGGTCGTATTTCCAATGATTCACCGATGGCGCAAAGCTTACTCGGTAAAAAAATTGGCGATCAAGTGATGGTCCAAACACCTGGTGGCGAATTCGAAGTTAAAATTAAAGAAGTCAAATAACTATCAATTAAAGTCCTACACAACCGTGTAGGACTGTTTAACATAATAGTTGCGTATAAGGAGGCCGAGCAATGGAACATGATAGTCGTTCTGAACGTTTTGAGAAACGTCGTAAAAACACAAAGTTAATGAATTCATTAATTTGGTTAGTCGTTCTTTTAATTATTGTATTAGTCGGTTTTTGGTTGTTTGGTGGCAATGATGATACAGCTGATCAGCAACAAGATGAACCAGCGGCAGAATCATCAGACAATGGAAACAATGAATCATCAGAAGATGAGGGTGATGCAGGCGAATCTGAAAACGCTGACAGCGATGATAATCAAGCATCATCGGGTGCGGATGAATCAACAGATGAAACCGACGCTAACGATGATTCACAATCTGATGAAGAAGGCAGTGAAGACGAGGCCAACTCGGACGAAAGTCAATCAGACGACACAAGTAACCCTGATGAACCGACAGAAGAAACCGTAACAGAGTCGGATAAAGACAATGTAATTCGTGTAATCGAACGCGATTGGGAGCCTATTGGAACGGAACAAGAAGAACCTCATAACTCTGAATTCTCTGAAGGAACACAAGATCGTAAAGAAATGGAAGATGCGATCGAGTATGCGACAGGATTAGCCGAAGACGATATCATTTTTTGGCGCTTAGAAAGTGGCGGTATGGCTAATCATGTTATAGGTACAGTGACAGATGGTGCCCAAGATGATGTGTATCGCGTCTATTTAGATTGGATTGAAGAAGAAGGTTGGCAACCACAAAAGATGGAAGTACTAGAAGTCAATGATGAACATCCTGATTACAATGCAGAATCATCAAATGACGAGTAATGAGTGAACAATACAGGAGGCATACGACAAATGCGATACGGTTTAATTGGAGCAATGGATGAAGAAGTAGAATGGCTGAAATCACAAATGACTGTTGACTATGAAGAAACAATTGCGAACTGTCATTTTATTGTTGGACAGTTACACGACCATGATGTCGTCTTATTACGATCAGGAATTGGTAAAGTGAATGCCGCTATATCAACAACGTTACTTCATGAACGTTTCCAACCTGATTATGTTATCAATACAGGATCAAGCGGCGGTGTTGATCAGTCGTTAAATGTAGGTGATATCGTCATTGGTACTGAGACGATTCACCATGACGCAGATGCGACGGCATTTGGTTATACACATGGCCAGATTCCACAAATGCCGGCTCGATTTCGTTCTGATGATGAATTAGTTAAGCGAGCACAACAAGCGAAAGAAATTTTACCAGACGACGTGACAGTGGCTGAAGGGTTAATTGGAACCGGAGATTCGTTTATGTCAGATTATGAACGTGTTCAAACCGTTGCAAAACGCTTTCCTGACGTTAAAGCTTTAGAAATGGAAGCTGTTTCCATCGCACAGGTGTGTCATCAATATGATACACCGTGCTTAATCATTCGGTCATTATCCGATATCGCTGGTCAATCATCTGATATTTCCTTTGAAGCTTATTTAGAAAAAGCAGCGAAAAATAGTGCAACGTTAATTGCTGAGATGTTGACATAATGTTGAGTAGCTATCTGAATCAATCAGATAGCTGCTTTTATTTTGTAGATGACTCATTTTGTTGACGATCTCGATAAAAAGCATGGAACATTTTCATTAAGGCCCGCTTTTCAATTCGGGATACATAGCTACGTGAAATGTTCAACGCCTTAGCAATTTCTCTCTGTGTATAATCAGGCTGACGTCCCAATCCGTAACGTTTAACAATGACCTCTTTTTCCCTTTCATCAAGTAGGTGTAAATAACCAAAAATCGCTTCAATATCAATCGCTGTTTGGACTTTATCCGTTAAATCAGGTTGGTCGGATTTTAATACGTCAATGAGACTGATTTCGTTACCTTCTTTATCATGGCCAATGGGGTCCTGAAGAGAAACATCTTTTTGACTTTTCTTCGTGGAACGTAAAAACATAAGAATTTCGTTATCAATACATCGTGCGACATACGTGGCCAACTTAGTCCCTTTATCGAGCGAATAACTCTCAACTCCTTTAATCAAACCAACTGTCCCTATCGATATTAAATCTTCTTGTTCTTCGTTGTTTTGTTCATATTTTTTAGCGATATGAGCGACTAAACGTAAATTATGCTCGATTAATTTATTGCGAGCGTCAATATCCCCTTTTTGCCATTGTTCCAAGTAGTAACGCTCATCATCTGGTGATAAGGGTTGTGGGAAGGCATGACCTTTGACGTAGGCGAAGAAAAGATAAGGATTGTGCAGAAAGATCGACAGAAGTTTTATAACGCTTAGCACGCAATCATCTCCCTACAAGGGTATTTAGTCTCTATGTTTACTTTATGAGCCACAATAGGCAAATGTGCGTGTACACATACAATTATTATTAAATAAAAATGATCCGACCCTTCTATGCAATTTCAAACAAGAAGGGTCGGATCGATTTATTCGTTTATTTCGTTGTCCGTCGTGTGTCTTGATTAAGTTGATCATGTTTGGTGTGTTGAGTAAGTTGAACACCTGAGTTGTAAGCGGCTCGTGAAATCATATGACCGCTTATTGGTGCAGTCATGAGAACGAAAACAATACCAATTAATAATTTACCGCTCACAATGCCTTGATCGAATAATAGATAGAAAAAGGCTCCGAGTAATACACCAGCAACTCCTAACGTTGCAGCCTTAGTAGCGGCGTGCAAGCGTGTATAAACATCAGGAAAACGAATGATACCGAGCGAGCCAGAAAAGGTGAAAAACGTACCGATTAAAAGTAATAAACTAATGATTATGTCGATCAATGATAACACCCTTTTCTAGAAATTTTGCTATAGCAATCGTACCGATAAATAGCAAGATACCGATCAATAAGACAATATCATTAAGCTGATCAGTTGCAAGATTAATTGCTTGTAAACCAACTAATGCCATCATGTTAATTCCAATTGAATCAAGTGCAACAGCTCGGTCTGCATTCGTCGGTCCTTTAATTGTACGGTAAACTAATAAAATAATGGATAAGGAGATCCCGATAAAACTGATCCAAACCGTGACACTTAACATGTCTGCTCCAAAATCTTGTAGCATTAGCGTGTCACCTCCATTATGGCCGATTCAAATGTTTGCTTTATGTCATTTATAGATGCTTCGACATCAGGTAGATCCATCGCATGAATATAGACATGCTTACAATCATAAGAGACTGAAACACTTAACGTACCAGGCGTTAATGAAATTAAAGATGTTAATAGTGTGATTTCTTTATCACTCGTTAGATCGATAGGCAATGCGAAAATGCCAGGTTCTACATTGATGGATGGTTTATAGGCGTGTTTTACAATTTCTATACTGGATAAAATTAATTCCTTGATAAAAATAAGAATTAATTTTATCACGGAAAACACACGCACCATATAATACTTATCAGTTAAGAATCGACGTAGTAAAAACAATAGGCCAATCCCGATTACATAACCAACAAAGAAGCTGACAAAATCATACGTTTCACTTAAAAACATCCATGTAATGGCTATAAGTAAGTTGACAACAATTTGTACCGCCATATTATCATGACTCCTTTAAGACAGAACTAATGTATTCCGTTCTGTCGTACAGCATATTAGAAATGGATTCAATGTGTGGATAGACGAATTCGGCACCAACACCTAAAAAGATCGCAATTCCCACTAAGACAACCCCTGGAATTGTTAATTTGCGAATATGTTTATAATCAGATGACATGCCGTCCATTTTTTCGCCCCAAAAACCGTAAACAAAGATACGCATCATCGATAATAAAATGAGCAAACTGGATAGTAGAGCGACAATGACGAGTAAAAACTCTTCTTGTGCTAAACCACCTTCTAATAAAAGAATTTTACCAATAAACCCGCTAAATGGCGGTACTCCAGCTAGAATAAGTGAAGCTACAAAGAAAATCCAGCCTAGTAGTGGATAACGCTGAATCACGCCACTCATTTGACGTAAGTCTTTTGTGCCTGCAGCGACGACTAATGCCCCAATTAAGAAAAACAGGGCACCTTTAATGACCATATCATGCATCAAATAATAGACAGATCCTGCAATCGATTCAGGCGAATATAAACCAACCCCCATTAGCATGAACCCTACAGCAGGAATAATGTTGTACGCGATAATTAATTTCACATTATGAGTTGATAAAGCACCGATGACACCGAATAGCATCGTGAGCATTGCTAGCCATATAAATAATTGATGCGTCACACCCGTTTCATGAACGAAAATAAGTGTATAGATGCGAATGATCGAATAAATACCGACTTTTGTTAACAAAGCACCGAATAATGCTGATACTACTGGATTCGGTACAACATAAGAATTCGGTAACCAATAGTAAAGTGGGAAAATCGCTCCTTTTACCGCAAAGACGAAAAAGAGTATAACCCCGACGGTCGTTAAAGCCCCTTGTTGATCAACGGACTCCACTCGCTCTGCTAATTGAGCAAAGTTCACCGTTCCTGTAATTGAATAGATATAAGCGACTGACACGATGAATAACATCGAAGAAAATAAGTTAAACAACACATATTTAAATGATTCACGTAACTGTGCTTTACCATTTCCTAATACGATCAGGCCATATGAAGCCATAAGTAACACTTCAAAAAAGACGAATAAGTTAAATAGATCCCCTGTCATGAATGCACCAGAAACACCGGATATCAACAAAAAGTAAAAACCATAAAAATAAAACGTTTCTTGCTGTCGCTCCAAGATTCTCGGTGCATAGAAAAGAGCGGCTGTTCCGATCACATTTGTTGTTGTGACAAGTAGCATAGCTAGTGGATCACCGACTATCGAGATCCCATAAGGTGCCTGCCATCCACCTGCTTGCCCTACAATTGTACCTTCACTAAAAATATAAAACGTTAATCCACTAATAAACACGAGGGATAAAACGGCAGTGATTTGGGAAAAGAGTCGTACACCTCTTAACTGTTTCGCAAACAATGCTGCGACTATACTTGCGAGAAGAGGAATGACGATTGGTAAAAATATTAAATTACTCATATTCACGACCTCGCATTTCTTCCATATTGTCTGTTTTATTTAATGTGTACGTTCGATAAGCGAGAACGAGTAAGAAGCTAGTAACACCAAAGCTAATAACAATCGCTGTTAAAATAAGCGCTTGTGGCAATGGGTCTGTATAGCTTGATGCATCACTAATTAATGGAGGAGCTCCTGTTTTGACACGTGCCATCGTTAATAAAAATAAGTGTGCACCATGTGATACAAGAACAGTGCCGATAATGATGCGCAACAACTGTTTTTGTAAAAGGTTGTAAATACCCGTTCCAAATAATAACGAGGCTAAGCCGATTAAAATAAATTCCATATTAATTCGCCCCCTTATTTCGACGAAGTTTGATCATGGCGACAATGGCTAAGGCTGCACCGAAGAGTACGGCCACTTCAAATAACGTATCAATGCCACGGAAATCGACAAGGATAACGTTAACCATATTGTCACCGCCACCTA
This sequence comes from Alkalibacillus flavidus, assembly GCF_040545925.1. NCBI lineage: Bacteria > Bacillati > Bacillota > Bacilli > Caryophanales > Bacillaceae > Alkalibacillus > Alkalibacillus flavidus. The sequence continues at coordinate 58,350 of NZ_JBEPMX010000002.1, read as the reverse complement.
ATTTATAACTATTATCAATAAAATATTGAGCAATTGGATCAAATGCGCGACCATTGTACGCACTAATACCAACCACCATCATGATAAGACCGAAGACAACAGAAATGATAACGTTAGTGGACTTCGTAAACCATGTTGTTTTCGATTTGTTTAAATTCGGTAAATGATAGAAACACAATAAGAATAGGGCAACTGTCACCGTTTCAACGATGAGTTGTGTTAATGCTAAGTCAGGCGCACGATACATGACGAACAAGACAGCCATACCGTAGCCAACAACACCAACTATTAAGATGATAGCAATGCGATTGCGTGCGAAAATAGTAGCTACCGCAGCTGCTGCCATAAATAAGACAACAAGAACTTCACTCGTTGTAATAGGAGCTGTTTCGGCCATGTCAAAATTCATTCCGTCTGTTATCAGCATTACACTGATGACAATGGCACTGATAGCCGTGAGTAATAGCACCATATAATTACGGAGTGAACCTGTCATGTAAAATTGTGTAATCGCTTGAGATGCTGTTTCTGTTTTAGCCACAATCCAGTCGTATACCTTGTTCAAACTTAAACGACCAGGAAGTGCATGGTAAATGCGGTCCCATTTTGACTTTGTCAGATACATAACAGCACCGATAACGACGACAGCAATCGACATATAAAACGCTGGAATCAAACCGTGCCAGAAGTATATGTCTTTATTGGCTTCACCACCATAAACAGCGTCAGCAGCATGTGTAATTAATGACTCATTGAAAATCGTCGGGAATAACCCGATGGTCAGAACCCCTAATACTAAAATAAACGGTGGTAAAAGCATCATTTTAGGCGCTTCGTGCGGATGTTTCGGTAATTCATCCACTTGTGATTCACCTGTAAACGTATTGAAGAATAAATACATCGAATAAATAAACGTAAAGATACTTCCAACGACAGCTAAAATAGGTATGATCGTCACTAACGTTTCAGCGAATGGACTTGAAGCTGTATTGTCCAATGATGCTTTGAAAAACATTTCTTTACTATAAAAACCGTTTAAGAACGGTAATGGCACACCAGCCATAGAAAATGTACCAAAGATGGCAAGCGTCGCCGAAACAGGCATGAATGTAAATAAACCACCTAGTTTGCGAATGTCACGTGATCCCGTTTCATGATCGACGATACCTGCGATCATAAATAGGCTACCTTTAAACGTCGCATGATTTAAAATGTGAAACACCGCAGCAAATAGCGCGACTTTCGTGCCAAAACCTAACATGGCCATAATCATGCCGAGTTGACTGATTGTCGAAAACGCTAAAATACCTTTTAAGTCTGTTTGACGCACAGCCATGTAGGAGCCCCACGTTAACGTTACCAGTCCGACTAAACTTAATATGATAAAGACGTATGGCTCTCCAGCTAAAATCGGTGAAAAGCGAGCCATTAAGTAAATACCTGCTTTGACCATTGTTGCTGAGTGTAAGTAAGCACTAACTGGTGTAGGAGCTTCCATCGCATCAGGTAACCAAATGTGAAATGGAAACTGTGCTGATTTCGTAAAAGCACCAAGTATTAAAAAGGTTAAGATGAACGGAAAGAATTCACTGTTCACAATGGTGTCAGCTTGATCAACCATTCCTTGAATACTCGTCGTTCCTGTTACGATCGTTAATAAAATAAGTCCGGCAAGTAAACTGAATCCACCAAAAACGGTGATTAACATGGATTTTAAAGCGCCATATCGAGAACGTTCACGATGGTGCCAATACCCAATCAATAAAAATGAAGAGATCGATGTGAATTCCCAAAAGGCATATAAACCGAACACATTATCAGAAAGAATAACACCTAACATGGCTGTCATGAAAATATAGAGATACGTATAAAAATGACTGAGCTGTTCTTTATGATTTAAGTAATAAATGGAATATAAAACGACTAATGTTCCAATTCCACTAATTAATAATGCGAAAAGTAAGCTTAGTCCATCTAAATGGAAACTTAACGCTATGTCGAGTGATGGAATCCAATCAACCGAAAAAACTTTAGGTTGAAAATCAGATCCAACAAATTGAAGGAAATAGATGAAAACAGCGAATGGAATCGGTAAGATTAACCACCCAGTATGTATTTTATCCTTCCAACGACTTAAAAATGGGATAATAATTGCTAATAATAGTGGAGCGAATATGGCAAAAATCATGTTTTTTCATCCTTTCAAGCAAACTACACAACAATAAATACAGTAACATTATAACGATATTACAGTCCGTTTGAAAAGCAAAACTATACGCTTTTAGGTTATAAAAAAATCAGACACACGATGTATGTGTCTGATTCTAATATAGGAAGAAATTAAAATTATGACGATTCTTTTAACATATCAAATATTTTTCGTTTTTTTAATTCTCGTTCTATTAATTGGATGAAATCATCATTGAGGTTCATACGTTTTGCTTTGCGATATGAATCGATCAGCAGTTGATTGGATAAAGATTCCATAATCCGTCAGCCCTAAAGGCTGCCACCTCCTAATCTTGACTAATGTATCGTTTATATTATCATGGCTAACCGTTATCGACAATGTGATTAACATGTGATTAACATGTGTACAACTTGTTTATATCTGTTTGTTAAAATCGGTTAAAACGTGTCAAATCAAGTTAAAATATGTGCATAAACATATCCACAGGTAAAAAGATTGCAATGATTTGTCGAACGAAAAGTTGCATATGAATGATTTTTTGTTTTCATATCACAAAACAAATTAGATACGTAAAGGTAAGAATTTCTTTGAAAGATGTCGCTGGATTGTATATGATGTAAATTAGTGAGAAAATGTGATGAGGTGACGGTATTGTTAAAAAGGTTTTTACCGAATGATTATGTCAATTCGATCCATAACATCACACCAACGATGCTTAAACGTCATGGAATTAAAGGTGTGATTACGGATTTAGATAATACGTTAGTTGCGTGGGACGAGCCAAATGCCACGCAAGAGGTAGTTGAGTGGATTGAAACGCTTCGACATCATAATATCCAAGTTGTTATTATATCGAATAATAATGAAAGTCGAGTGTCATCATTCAGCTTACCATTAGATGTCCCTTTTATTTCAAAGGCGCGGAAACCGATGCAACACGCGTTCAAAAAAGCGCGACGAAATATGGGGTTGAATCGTCAAGATATAGCAGTAGTAGGGGATCAAGTGTTAACCGATGTGTTTGGTGGTAACAGAGCTCATTACCATACGATATTAGTTGTGCCGATTGTGAAAACGGATGGTTTCTTCACACGGTTTAACCGATTAGTAGAACGACGGTTATTGAAATACTTTCGCCGTAAAGGTTACTTAAACTGGGAGGATTAACATGGAAACAATTTATTGCCAAGGATGTGGCGTGAAAATACAAACTGAAGATGAAAATGCGTTAGGTTATGCACCTGTCACAGCGTTAGAGCGGGAAGATGTGATTTGTAAACGTTGTTTTCGTTTAAAGCATTATAATGAAGTGCAAGATGTCGATTTAACAGATGATGACTTCCTTGCCTTATTACATGAAATTGGAGACCATGATGGGTTAGTCGTTAATATCGTTGATTTGTTTGACGTTCACGGGAGTTTTGTCAAAGGACTCAACCGGTTTGTTGGACAAAATGATATCATATTAGTCGGCAATAAAGTCGATTTATTACCGCAATCTATTAACTTTAATAAAATTAAACATTGGTTGAAACGCGTCGCGAAAGAATTCGGTTTGAAAGTTAAAGATGTTTACCTTGTGAGTTCGACGAAGGGGACGAATATGGAAGAATGCGCGTTTGAATTAGAACGACTCCGTCAAGGTAAAGATATTTTTGTCGTCGGTTCTACAAATGTTGGGAAATCGACGTTTATTAACTATTTGATTAATCGATCCATTGATCAACATGATGTCATTACAACATCATATTTCCCTGGGACAACGTTAGGGTTTATTAATATTCCGTTAGATGATCAATCATCGTTGATCGATACGCCAGGTATCATTAACCGCCATCAAATCGCTCATTATCTACCTAAAAAAGATTTAAAAGTGATTACACCGAATAAAGAAGTCAAACCGAAAGTGTTCCAATTAGAATCAGATCAAACGTTGTTTTTTGGTGGTATAGCTCGGTTAGACATTGATAAAGTCGACGAACGTAAAGGGTTTGTTTGTTATATGTCGAATGATATTCATATCCATCGCACCAAGACAGATAAAGCAGACTTATTATATGATCAACATTTAGGCGAACTATTATCACCGCCATCTGAAGACACCATTGATGAAGTGCCGCCTTTAGAGCCGCACACGTTCCAATTAAATGCTAACCACAAACAGGATATCGTCTTCTCTGGGTTAGGCTGGGTAACAGTCCCACAAGGCAATACGTCAGTCACGGCTTATGCCCCACAAGGCGTCCGGGTTCTAATACGTGATGCCATTATTTAAATAAAAGGATGTGGACGACATGTATCGTCTCGGTTTGATTGGAGAAGCCGTTGAACAATCGAAATCGCCAGATATACACCATCATTTATTAAATGAAGCAGGCTTAACTGGTCAATATCATTTGTTCTCGATTAAGCCAACACAAATAGAAGAGACGCTTAATCAAATGCGAGATGGAGGATTCAAAGGATTCAATGTGACCGTTCCATACAAAGAAGCCATCATTCCATATCTAGATCGATTAGAAGACAGTGCTGCTGTCATGCAATCGGTCAATACGGTTAACATTAAAGATGGTGAATTGGTCGGGTATAACACGGATGGAGTTGGTTATGTTGAATCGCTTTACCGAACATACCCAAATTGGTACCAACATCGCCATGAGAATACCGTGTTAGTGCTAGGAGCAGGTGGAGCAGCTAAAGGGGTTATACATGCCTTATTGAAGCATCAAATAAACAAAGTTATTGTGGCAAATAGGACTTATACTAAAGCAGAAACCTTAGCTCAACAGTTTGATGGTGTTGAGGCCATAAGTATGAATCAAGTTGATGATGTTAAACCGCATGTCGACTTAATCCTCAATACGACTCGAGTTGGTATGACCCCAAATGATCATGAGTTAGTCATCTCTCTCGATCGTGTTCCGGATCATGTCATAATCAGTGACATTATTTATCAACCGACATGGACGCCATTACTCAAAGAAGCGAAAGAACGTGGTCACTGCTTACTTTTCGGTGAATCCATGTTATACTATCAAGCGGTTAAAGCATTTGAAATATGGACGAACGAATCATGACATAGGAGGAGACCATTCGTGTTAACAGGAAAACAAAAACGCTATTTAAGAAAACATGCTCATCACTTATCGCCTTTATTTCAAGTCGGTAAGAGTGGTATTAATCACAATATGATCGACCAAATTGATGAAACGTTAGAAAAACGTGAATTAATAAAAGTATCGGTTTTGCAGAACAATTTTGAAGACAAAGATGATATAGCAGAACAAATTGCTCAAGGAACAGATGCGGAAATCGTCCAAACAATTGGTAATATCATTGTTTTATACCGTGAATCGGCAGAGCAGTCACAGTATGACTTACCATAAGGGTGTGATATGATGCGGCAAATTGCGTTATTCGGTGGAACGTTTGACCCCCCACATGTCGGTCATTTAACGGTTTGTCACGCTGTGTTAGACCAATTAGAAGTAGATGAAGTGTGGTTAATGCCGACGTATCAACCGCCTCATAAAGAACCAGCTCGTGCATCGTTTGACCATCGTGTCGCCATGTTGCACACACTAGTGAGAAATGAAGAACAAATACGTGTCACCACGATCGAGAGTGAACGTCAAGGTTTGTCATATACCGTTGATACGATCAAAGACTTACAACACCGTTATCCAAATGACACATTTTATTTTGTCATTGGTGGCGATATGGTTGATTATTTGCCTAAATGGTACGGTATTGAAGAATTGCGGTCATTGATCCAATTCGTCGGTGTATCGCGTCCCGGCTCATTATTTCGTGATCAAACGGTGCAACAAATAAAAATGGAAGATGTTGATGTGTCTTCAACGTCTATTCGCCAACAATTAGCGCAAATGAGTCAACCTGATGGACTGCCTGTTTCTGTTTTAGATTATATAAAGGAGCATCATTTATATGAATGTTGAAGCTGCTTTAGCTGAAACGAAAAAAACATTATCGTTAAAACGATATGAACATGTTGAGCGTGTAACGGATACAGCGCTCTATTTAGCTGAAAAATATGGAGCGGATCGAGATAAAGTAGGGTTAGCAGCCGCGTTACATGATTACGCTAAACATATGGATCGTGAATTGCTCAAACACTGGATTGTAACGTCGAATGATATCCCGAAAGATTTATTAGATTATCATCATGAATTATGGCATGGACCTGTTGGAGCTAAGATGGTCAAGCAGTGGTTCATGATTGACGACATTGATGTGTTAGGGGCCATAACGTGGCACACAACAGGTCATGTACAGATGAGTCTAATTGAAAAAATCGTCTTTTTAGCTGATTATATTGAGCCAGGACGCGATTTCGAACCTGTTCATGAAGCGAGACGATTAGCAGAGCATGATATCGACCAGGCTTGTCAGTATGCGTTACAACAAACGATTTATTTTTTAATGAGTAAAGGGCAACCTGTTTATCCTGAAACATTTCATGCATATAATGCACTAACGATGAGTTTGAATCAAAATGGAGGTTAATAAAATATGGAAAGTTTAGATTTGTTGAACATCGCGGCGCAAGCGTGTGATGATAAGCGCGCAGAAAACTTGGTCGCACTAGACATGAGAGATGTATCATTAATTGCTGATTATTTTTTAATCTGTCATGGTAGCAATGAGCGTCAAGTTGAAGCGATTAGTAAAGGGATTAAAGATGCTGTTGAAGAAGAAGGCATCGAGGTGAAACGAATTGAAGGAAAAGATGATGCGCGCTGGGTGTTAGTAGACTTAGATGATGTCGTCGTTCATATTTTCCATGCGGAAGAACGTCAGTACTATAATTTAGAAAAATTATGGGGCGATGCAGACGAAGTATCGATTTCTGTTTCGTAATTGATCATGTATAAAAATATGGCTTACGTTTATGACGAATTAATGAATGATGTCCCGTACGAGAATTGGGAACTGTTCACTAGGCAAACGATTGATAAGTATTTTACAACATCCCCTGAGCGCATACTCGATGTTGGCTGTGGGACGGGTGAATTAACATTGAAATTAGCTGGTTTGTCTCAAGAAATCGTTGGACTAGACCAGTCACAAGATATGATTGATGTCGCACAACAAAAATCTTTTGAATTACAGAAGGAATGTCATTGGATACAAGGGGATGCGCGACAATTTCAGTTAAATCAAACGTTTGATATGGTCGTCAGTTATCTCGATGTTATGAACTATATGGTCGAGCCGAATGACTTGTTTCAAACGTTTCAAACTATTTATCAACATTTGAATGCTGGTGGATTGTTCGTATTTGATAGTCATTCGATTCATTATATTGAATTGTTAATCGAATCGGAAATGTTTGCTGATATTCGAGATAATGTGTCGTATGTATGGTTAACGGAACCCGGTGAACATCGTGGTGAAATCAATCACGATTTGACCTTCTTTGTACAAGAAGAGGATGGACGATACACTCGATTCGATGAATCCCATCGCCAACGCGTTTTCACCATAGATGATATGAGAGAATGGTTGCATCAAGCAGGTTTTAAGTTATTGTCTGTAGTAGGTGACTGGGGACAAACGGAAGACCTTGATGAAGCTGATCGCTTGTTTTATATTTGTCAAAAGTAAACATAATGGAAGCAACCGGTAAGGTGTACTTAACGGTTGCTTTTTTTGTAGAATCGATTAAAATATAAGTAATATCACTATGTGAAAAGATTCAACCATTCATCGACGTGTTGCTTTTCTTGATTGAATTTGGCATGTGTATGTTTGAATACGTCGTGAAATCCTACTGGAACACTCTTCTCTAATCCTTTCATACCAACACCCGTTATACCTCCTTTAACCATCACTTTTTCTTTTAAGGACGCTAACGTAACATCATCGTCATTTAATAATGCCCCGTAACCGATGATCGTTGAAGCCATGAGTGAGTGAGCTGTCTCGCTATCAATTGATGTTTCATCGACGGCTGCTTCGATTAATGTTTCGAGTAAATAACTAATAAATGCCGGGCCACAGCTTACGATATCTGATGCCACCCTCACCTGTTCTTCACTTACTTCCACTGGGGTCGAAAAGAGTTTGCACGTTTGCCATAAGCCCCATTTCATCTCTTCTGTAATGGAATCATTGAATGTTAAAAGCGTTGTCCCTTGCATCGCTTGATTCGTAACACTTGGGATAAGTCTAGCTGTTTGACATGGGAGTAAATGTTGAAGGTCATCGGCTGAAATAGAACTCGTAATTGATACAACTAGTTGATCGTCTGAAACTTGATGTTCAAGCCGTTTTGCAACTGTTATAATATCTTTCGGTTTTGTGCACAAAAGAATGATATCACATGACGCTGCCATCGCATCGACGGTTTGTAATATGTGAAGGTTAGGATATGTTTCTTTTTGACGATACGCTTTCAGTAACGTTCGATTATGAATGTAAATGTGTTGTTGGTCTACAGCTTGACTGTCTATTAAAGCTTTGAGCAACACTGTTCCCATATTACCTGTCCCGATAATTCCCCAATTCATATTAATCCTCCTCCAAAACCAACTTATCTCTATATATATGATAGAAGGTGAAAAACATGTTAATACCGAAAAAATGGATTATTATTATCGTAATCGTGATGTGTGTCATGTTAGTTAGTTTCATTCAGTCATCACAAGATTCAAATGAAGTTGATATGACGATTGCGCAAGAAGAAACAACGGTGCTTGAGGACGACAGTCAAGTTGAACAGGGTGATGTTCAAAAGGAGTGGCTTGTTGATATAAAAGGGGCTATCAATATTCCGGGTGTTTATCATATGAAAGAAGGTGATCGTGTCGTTGATGTCATTGAAACAGCGGGCGGGCTGACTGATGATGCAGATAGTTATCAAGTTAATTTAGCTCAACTTGTTTATGATGAAATGGTGATTGTCGTACCTTTTCAACAAGAAAACGGAGAAGTGTCGTCAGTTGACATGACGATTGATCAAGACAAAATTAGAATCAATCATGCTTCGGTCGATGAATTGACGGTTTTACCCGGAATTGGCAATGCTAAAGCGCAAACAATTATTGACTATCGTGATGAGCATGGGCCGTTTCAATCACCAGAAGACCTTTTGAACATTAGTGGTATAGGAGAAAAAACATTAGAACGCATACGTGATGATATTATGGTTCCTTAATATGACTCTTTACGTCATACAGACGGTTCTATACAATAAATATAAAAAGGAGGCACGAGAATGGAACGAATTTCTTGGGATCAGTATTATATGTCACAAAGTCATTTACTGGCGTTACGCAGTACGTGTGAACGGTTGGCTGTCGGCGCAACGATTGTACGTGATAAACGTGTTATAGCAGGCGGTTATAATGGAAGTCCATCTGGAAGTGTTCATTGTATTGATGAAGGGTGTAAAGTGATTGACGGCCATTGTGTTCGAACGATTCATGCTGAAGTTAATGCTATATTACAGTGCGCTAAGTTTGGTGTTGCGACAGAAGGTGCCGAAATTTATGTCACGCATTTTCCGTGTTTGAATTGTTGTAAAACCATTATTCAAAGCGGTATCCAAAAAATCTTTTATGCACATGATTATAAGAATCACCCTTATGCGATCGAACTATTAGAAGAAGCGGGTGTTGAATATGAGAAAGTCGAATTAGACTATTTACATATTGATACGAACACGAAAGACAAGCTTTATTTCATGACGTCTTTAATTGAGAAATTAGAAGAACGAGGAGCGAGTGATGAAGAGCTGCAAGATTTGAGAATGAAAGCGAACCAATTATTTACGTATTCTGACTAACGATAATGCGCGGACATTGGTATATTATCGTTTTAAGTTATATAGCAGGTTATTTGCCGATGAGCTTAGCGTTTGGTGTTATGGGCATCGTCCTGTATTTGTTTTGGGCGATATTATACAAACGTTTAAGCTTATTGATCGCCTGCTTGATCCTCTTCACGCTCTCGTTATGGCACACCCCCTCACCTCAAATATTATCCCCGATAAAGAATGAAATACGTTATCATCAATCTGCACACATCATATCTGATCGTCAAATTCACAAACAGTCTCATTCTTATATGGTCCAGTTAGACAATGGTAGTCGTGCTCAACTATTTTTTCCTAAAGATGTAGCTTTACCGAATGTTAAACACGGAGCAACATGTCAACTGGATGCAACGTTAACACCCCCAACAACTGCAACAAACCCAGGTCAATTTGATTATGCTCATTATTTGACGACACAAGGCATCGTGGCAACGAGTTATCATCCGATGCTATATGATTGTGAAGGTGCATCAATCCTGTCGTATATTCATGATTATCGACACTGGCTGATTGAAGCAATAAATACACATTATCAACAAGAGACAGTTGCTTGGCTCACGGCGCTTATCTTCGGTGACCGAGCGTTGTTACAAGATGAGGTCATTGACACGTTTCAATTTTGGAATTTATCTCATTTATTAGCGATCTCAGGATTACACGTTGGTTTAACGTTAGGTCTTTTTTATATTATGTTGCAACGTGTGATTCGATTGCCACGCGAACTCGTTAAGTTGCTTTTATTAGTGGTGATACCACTCTATATTGTCATAGCAGGAGCTAATCCACCAGTTATTAGAGCGGGTATGATGGCGTCATTGTTTTTAGTGCTTTCGTTTTTAAACAAACGGTTAGATGCAACAGATGTGTTATCCATTGTTTGTTTAGTCGTGTTATGGGTGAATCCCTTTTTAATGTTTCAAGTCGGGTTTCAATTTTCGTTTGCTGTAACATTAGCGTTAATATTATCAAAGCGTTTACTTATGCGTTACGATCATTGGCTTTGGCAGTCCTTAATTATTAGTATCGTGAGTCAGTTAGCGATCTTACCTATTCAATTAACTCATTTTTACTTTACGAATGTGTTATCGCCTTTAGCAAATTTAGTGATGATTCCGTTTTATACGGTGGTTATTATACCGTTCAGTTTGTTGTTATTGTTATTTGTTTGGTTTCCGTTGTCGATTGTGAAGCCTCTTGAAACGATGTATTTAACAATTCAAGAGTGGATGATACAAATGTTTTATGTAGTCGGGCAACCTGATGTCGCGATTTGGGTGACAGGCGTTCCGCATTTAGTTGCTATAATCTTGTTTTATGCCGGGTTATTAATCATGATGCGTAGTTGGGAAGAAGGGAGGTTAACTTTTGCTGGCCTGACTGCTTCTGCGACGATTATCATACTAATTGTGAATCAAATGATGCCGTATTGGGATCGTAGTTCTAACATCACGATGCTTGATGTCGGTCAGGCGGAGGCGATTGTGGTGGAATTGCCCCATCGTGAAGGGGTGTTTATCTTTGATGTTGGTGAAGAAGTATCATTTCAGTCTGAGGTAACAGATGATAATTATCAAACGATTATTAAACCGTTTTTATGGTCGAAGGGTATCCGTCATGTTGATGCCGTTTGGTTAACCCATTTCGATTATGATCATGTTGCATCAGCTCCTCACTTCATAAACGATTTCAGTCCTGATTTTGTTTTCACCCATCCATTTGGAGAGCATGCAGATGCTTTGGACATAGAAAACACCTTCCCATTAAAAGCGGGTGATTCGATCAAGTGGAAAGACACGCAGTTTAGCGTGCTGGCACCGTCTAAAGATTTCGTATTTGAAGAAGAGAATGAACGGTCGCTCGTTGTACTTATTGACCATCCAGATTGGTCATTGCTTATGACTGGCGATACGACAGAAAGTGTGGAGGAAGAATTAATTCATCGAGGTGTTCTGACGGATGTCGATATCTTAAAAGTGGCACATCACGGTAGTCAGTCGTCATCTTCGTTTGACTTTTTAGATGTGACAAGTCCTGACGTTGCGCTCATATCAGCGGGTCGAAACAACCCTTATAACCACCCTTCTCCAGAAGTTTATGAACGACTCGTAGACGAAGGGATCGATGTTTACAGAACAGATCAAAACGGCGCGATTATGATTGAAGTTAAAAATGGACAACGTACTGTTGCACCATTTTTGCCATAAGATAAATAAAAAGAGGCTAATGATATTAGCCTCTTTTAAGAAGATCCATTTAGTTTGCGAAGAGCGTAAAAATTGTACCAATCGCAAAGATTAAAAAGAAGAAAATGAACGAAAAGCCAAATCCTTTAATGGAATCGACAACATCATTATTTTTTGATTGTACATCATGTTCGAAATCGTTCACGACCATCCCTCCTACATCAATAACAGTATAAGTGATTCAACGTCAAAAATCTATACATTTTGTTGAATGTCAAAAATTTGTGACCTTTTCGTCGCTGATTGTTAAGAACTAACAGCGATAATTATCGTTTATATCTCACATACTTATTATAACAGCAAATAACGCTAAAAACAAAGGTTCCCGGGCATTTGTTTTTAGTGTTTATATAGATCTTGGGAGGGGCCTGAATGTTACGGCTCCTCTCTTTGTGTGATTCAACTCTTGTGCCATAAGCATAATCAGTATACGATAACGATAGAGGAGGACATACTATGCACGCACAACAATTTGTTGACCAAAAAACGATTTCTTTAGCTCCTATTTATGTACTTTATGGACAAGAATCATTTTTTATACAACAAGCAACTGAAAAAATTACTAACAAAATTCAAACGATTGATCCAGAGGCTGACGAGCAACGATTTGATATGGAGACGACCCCTGTCCAAGAAGCCATTCATGATGCTGAGACATTTCCTTTTTTTAGTGATCATAAAATGGTGATCATTAATCGAGCGAGTTTTTTGACGGGGCAGTCGAAACAAGAGGTTGAACATGATGTGGATGTATTAATGGATTATGTGACACAACCGACGGATTTTACGACGCTGATTATTATTGCACCTTATGAAAAATTAGATCAACGACGTAAAATCGTTAAACAATTAAAAGAATCGGCTCAAATGATTGATTGTTCGCCGCCTAATGTTTATGATATGCAGTCTTTTATTAAGCAAATGGCTGACAATCATCATTTATCGCTACCTCAAAACGTAATTGATTTGTTAGTTGAGCGCGTGGGTGACCACATTCATGCCTTGCAATCAGAACTACATAAATTATCGTTATATTTTGACGATCGACCGATTAATGACGAAGAAGCTGAAACATTAATCAGCACCTACGCCGAGACGAGCACGTATTCATTAATCGATGCGTTAGTTGAGAATCGTTTAGGGGATGCGTTAAATATTTTGAAGGAATTGCGGAAGCAAAATGAGGAACCGATTGCATTGTTGGCGCTTGTCGTCTCGCAAGTTCGACTAATACTACAGTGCAAATTGTTGAAACGAAAAGGCTATCAACAACAACAAATTGCGAAACAAGTTCGTGTGCATCCATATGCGGTTAAAATGGCGATGAAGCGGGAGCGGTTTTTTACAGAACAAGCATTAAAATCGGCGATTAGTGATGCGGCTCATACGGATGAAAAATTAAAAACAGGACAACTTGATAAATGGCTGGCATTAGAATTGTATTTACAATCTGTTGCAACTCATTTACCAAAGACACAAAAAAACGTTCGCTAGTGACATAGCGAACGTTTTTTGTGTCTAATTACTTAACTAGACTGTTAACTTTTTGCATTAACTTGCTCTTCTTACGATTACCATTGTTTTTATGAATAATGCCACGTTGAACTGCTTTATCGATTTTACTTGTTGCAGTTTGTAGAAGACGCTTTGCTTCATCTACGTCTTTGTTACGAACTGCTTTTTCAACACGCTTAGCAGCTGTACGCATATCTGAACGAGGTTCGATATTACGTTCACGCTTGTCAGCATTAATGCGAATTCGTTTTTCACCTTGTGGATTGTTAGCCATTTCTTTCACCTCCTGATGAATATATCCGTGCCAATTCATTCGTATCTTGGACAAGGGTCATTTTATCAAAGCGTTCGCTAGTTTTCAATAGTTTACTGTCAAGAAGATACACTTGTCGTTTAAAAATAGACGTAATGGGTGACACTAATTCGTGTCAAACTGTTTGATATGAAAGGTGGAATCGCTGATGAAACATGTAAAGCCAAGGACGGACCTTGCGATTGAAGCACGTGATATGTTTGTCGAGCAAAATCCAGATAAGAAAGAAGAACTCGATGGTATTACGATTAAAACGTTTGAAGAAGATGAGATTAAACTAACACGAGTCAAAATTGATGACAAAGGGGCTGAAAGGGTTGGGAAATCGGCTGGCCGTTACGTCACAATTGAATCCCATTTGATGCGCCAATTAGACGATGAAGTCCAAAAGCAATTAGCAATATTGGTCGCTAATGAGTTAGAACGATTGCTAGAGTTTCACGATATTCACCCTGACCAAATGGGTCTTATCGTAGGGCTTGGTAATGATTACGTCACACCAGATGCGTTAGGGCCACAAGTGACGAAAAAGGTGTACGTCACGAATCATTTGTTTCAGTTGCAACCTGAACGTGTCGAAAAAGGTTATAGACCAGTTACAGCCTTTACGCCAAGTGTGATGGGGTTGACGGGTGTCGAAACGACGGATTTAATTTTTGGTGTCGTTGAAAAGATACAACCCGATTTTATTATTGCGATAGACGCGTTGGCAGCTCGTTCAATTGATCGCGTTAATACCACGATACAACTTTCTGATACAGGTATTCATCCAGGTTCAGGGGTCGGAAATGACCGGAAAGAAGTGAGTCAAAAAACGCTTAATGTTCCGGTTTTTTCGATAGGAATACCGACTGTTGTTGATGCGGTGACGATCACAAGTGACACGATTGATTACGTCTTGAAACATTTCGGAAGAGAAATGAATGAGCAAGATGACGCAAGCAAAGCGTTAACCCCTAGTGGTATGACATTTGGTGAACGCAAGACATTAACAGATGACGACTTACCTGATTCTGAAGCTCGCGAACGTTATTTAGGTGTCATTGGGCAACTGAATGAAGATGAAAAAAGACAATTAATCAAAGAAGTGTTAGATCCGATTGGACATAATCTGATCGTGACGCCAAAAGAAGTGGACGATGTCATTGTTCACATGGCGAAATTAGTAGCTTCTAGTTTAAACCAAGGCTTACATCATGCTGTGAAACCTGAAAATGCTAAAGATTTTTTGAAGTAGAGGTTCTACCTTTTCAACTAATCACATAACGTTTAATAGAACGTTAATAGAGAGGTTGAAAAGGTATGACCAAACGCTATCGGAATCTAGCTTATTTCATTAAAACTGTAAAGCATCAACCTATAACGATATTTATAACATGTTTTATCTGTTTATGGTTATGTGTTCCAACACTTGCAAAAATAGCACCAGAACCATCGACCAATATACTGCATGAGTGGGTTCAAGACATAGAAGGCTCTTCACTTACCTCATTGTTGTCGTTTGATCAACCGATTATGTCTGACGTGTCACCAGAAAATGCTCAAACGCTAACAATGTCCAATATCTTAATCCCTTTAATTACGAACTCCCCTTATCAAGATTTGCGTTTGTTATTTGGGCATGAATTACCGAATTTCCCTGGTCACGGAGATCAGATTGCGATAGCAGGAAGTGGTACTAATTATTTCACGACGGCCGTTGAATCTGCACCACCTGATTATATATTTGAACAAGATGAAGAGATAGATCAAGACGAACAACGAAGTGGCGATGAGTACAACCAACAGCGAGTTTATATTTATAATACACATAATCGAGAAGGTTTTTTACCTTACCTTGACGACGATGCAACGAGTAATGAAGCCTATAGTCACAAGAATAATGTTGTTGATTTAAGCGTGGAGTTGCAAAGTCAATTACAAGATGATGGCGTAGAAACGTATGTCGAGACGACTGATTTTTATCAAACCTTACAGCAAGAAGGCCTTGATTACGGTGATTCATATGATGTTGCAAGACGTACGTTGTCTGAAATTGATGATAATGGCGAAACAGAATACTATATTGATATTCATCGAGATGCCCAGCCACATCGTATAACGACGACAACTATCAATGGAAAGAAAGCCGCAAAACTCATGTTTGTTGTTGGCGGAGAACATGAAGATTACGAAGCGAACCTGTCTTTTGCAGCTGAGTTACATGACATGCTAGAAAAACGATATCCGACGTTAAGTCGAGGGGTCCAAGTCAGTCAAGGCGCTGGAACGAATGGTGTGTTTAATCAAGACATTTCAGATCAGAAACTACTCTTAGAAGTCGGTGGCGTTGATAACAATTTTGACGAAATGAACTATAGTCTTGAGCTGTTTGCGGATGTATTCGTGGATTATATCGAGCAACAACAATAGTGGTGGAAGAGGTGTTTCGATGCGTTTAATTATTTGGGTATTGGTCATTGTTTTGATCTTTCAATTCGGTTTCGAAGTTGGACATGGTGACGAGCAAGAGAAAGTGAACGTGATTGAAGAACATGAACACGAAACAGGATCCTCTAAAACATTTGACCAAAAACATCAAGATGTTATGAATGAAGCTGAAGAGGATGAAGGTGGTCTATTTCATGTGGCTCAATTGTTGGAAGAGTATATCAAAACGATTTTTGCCACGATCTTTCATGTTTTATATCGCTTAGCTGTAACGTTTGGTTGACGACAAAAAATAGATTTGAATTGAATATCACCTGTGGTATTGCTATAATCGAGCTAGCGAATGGACGTATACAGGAGTGGTAAATTTGACTAATGAAAGACAACAACACATTCGAAACTTTTCGATTATCGCGCATATTGATCACGGCAAATCGACATTGGCCGATCGAATATTAGAAAAAACGAAAGCGTTATCTGATCGTGAAATGAAAGAACAATTTCTCGATGGAATGGATTTAGAGCGTGAACGCGGAATTACGATTAAATTAAACTCAGTTCAATTAGAATACGGTGCTAGTGATGGGGAGAACTATATTTTCCACTTGATCGATACACCAGGGCACGTCGATTTTACATATGAAGTGTCACGTAGTTTAGCGGCTTGTGAAGGGGCTATTCTCGTTGTCGACGCAGCTCAAGGAATCGAAGCGCAAACATTAGCGAACGTTTATTTAGCATTGGATAATGATTTAGAAATCATTCCAGTCATCAATAAAATTGATCTTCCAAGTGCTGATGTTGATCGGGTTAAACAAGAAATTGAAGATGTCATCGGTATTGATGGTGATGAGGCTATCTTAGCTTCTGCGAAAGATGGTAAAGGAATAGACGAGATTATGGAACGCATCGTAACCGATATTCCAGCGCCAGCTGGTAAGGAAGATGACCCGACACGCGGGTTGATTTTTGACTCATTATACGACCCTTACCGTGGTGTCATCGCTTATACATGTGTCAAAGAAGGTTCTATTAAAATCGGCGACAAAATCCAGATGATGCAAACGGGAAAAGAATTCGAAGTGAATGACATGGGCGTTTTCACACCGAATGCTGTCCGTAAAAAAGAATTGTCTGTTGGTGACGTTGGGTTTTTAACAGCTTCTATCAAAAATGTGAAGGATACACGTGTAGGTGATACAATCACGCTTGCCAACAATCCGGCTGATGAACCATTACCAGGTTACCGTCGCTTGAATCCGATGGTTTTCTGTGGTTTATTCCCGGTTAGTGCTGACAATTACAACGATTTGCGTGAAGCTTTAGAACGTTTGGAGCTAAATGATTCGTCCTTACAATATGAACCTGAGTCATCACAAGCGTTAGGGTTCGGTTTCCGTTGTGGCTTTTTAGGGTTATTACACATGGAAATCATCCAAGAACGGATTGAACGCGAATTTAATATTCAATTAATTACGACAGCACCGAGTGTTATTTATGAAGTAGAATTAACAGACGGGAACACAATTGAGATTGAGAACCCTGCTCACATGCCTGACACACAACAAGTTAATGAAGTTCGCGAGCCGTTTGTGACAGCTTCTATTATGGTGCCGAATGATTATGTCGGACCAGTTATGGAGATTTGTCAGAAGAAGCGTGGTGAATATTCGGACATGCAATATATGGACGAAAACCGCGTTAATATCGTTTATGATATTCCATTATCGGAAATTGTGTACGATTTCTTCGACCGATTGAAATCGCAAACGAAAGGTTACGCATCGTTTGATTACGAACTTAAAGGTTATAAACCATCGAACCTAGTGAAAATGGATATTTTATTAAACGGCGAAACCATTGATGCGTTATCCTTTATTGTTCACCGAGATTTCGCTTATCATCGCGGTAAACAAATTGCAGAAAAATTAAAAGAGCTCATTCCGAGACAACAATTCGAAGTGCCGGTACAAGCAGCAATCGGTAATAATGTCATTGCTCGCTCGACAATTAAAGCCATGCGTAAAAACGTCTTATCGAAGTGTTATGGCGGTGACATTACTCGTAAGCGTAAATTGTTAGAGAAACAGAAAGAAGGTAAACAGCGGATGAAAATGGTCGGTAAAGTTGAAATCCCGCAAGAAGCCTTTATGTCTGTTTTAGAGATGGATGATGATAATTAAGCGAAACGACGAAAGCTTGGGACAGTAAGTTATTTTTTACAATCTATAAGAGTTAGAAAATAACGTTAGTTAAGTACTTATGAAGCGTTTTGATGGAGCGTCATTTAAGCAGAGAACCCGAACGATTTATTTTTTATTAAAATTGTTCGGGTTTTACTTTGCCTTATAAGTTTTTTAAGCTCTTTCCGTTGTTTTGAGTGGAATGACACAGAGAGAGGAAAGAAGGGGTAAAATGGAACCGAAAGCTGTTTATATACACATACCGTTTTGTCATGAAATCTGTCATTATTGTGATTTCGCGAAAATGTACTATGACGAAGAAACAGCAACACACTATTTAACATCATTACATCAAGAAATGGCGATGTATATTACGGACGGCCCGATAGATGTGGACACGATTTACATTGGTGGAGGTACGCCAACTGCCTTAAACCCATCGCAGCTTGAACGATTATTTCAAACGATTCATCAGTTTATTAATACATCAAGCGTCGAAGAATGGACAATTGAGGCGAATCCAGGTGAATTTCAAGAGGAGCATGTTCGTTTAATGGCTGAATACGGCGTGAACCGCGTTTCTTTAGGAGTACAAGTACTCGATGATGACTACTTACAACAGTTGAATCGTATCCACTCAGTAGAAGATGTTAGCTATTCAGTCGATATGCTGAAGCAATACGACTTAACGAATATTAGTATGGATTTTATATATGCATTACCGAATCAATCGGTTGAGCACTTCCGCCAAACGTTGGAACAAGCTTTAGCATATGATTTACCGCATTATTCATCATACGCTTTACAAATTGAACCGAAAACGGTCTTTTATATGCGCTATCAAAAAGGTCAATTAACGAAGCCACCAGAAGAAGATGAAGCGGAAATGTACAATACATTAGTCGAGATGATGGCTGAAAAAGGGTTGAGCCATTATGAAGTTAGTAATTTTGCCAAACCAGGATACGAAAGTCGCCATAACTTAACGTATTGGGCGAATGTTCCGTATTATGCTTTTGGAGCTGGAGCCCACGGTTATTTAGACGGTGAGAGGTATGTGAATATTAGACCTGTTAACCATTATCAAGATTATATTGCAAATGGATCAAAGCCTGTCGTTCATCGGGAACCTATTACATTAAAAGAGCAAGTGGAAGAAGAAATGTTTTTAGGTTTACGTCGTGATGTAGGAGTGTCTGATGGAACGTTTTATAACCGTTATGGTTTTTCGTTTTTTGATCTTTACCAAGAAGAAATTGACCGCTTGAAACAAAAAGGTTGGCTCATTCAAGATGGCAATCGAATCGCTTTAACGCATGACGGCATGTTATTCGGTAATGACGCATTTTCATCGTTCTTAATTGATGATACAACATGGAATAAAGTTTTCAATTGACAGCCTAAAATGATTTTGATAACTTATACTTAGCATTAGCACTCGATAGGTTTGAGTGCTAACAGGGGTGATGCAGATGCTTACTGATCGACAAGCACTCATTTTGCAAGTGATCATTGATGAGTTCATTGAAATAGCTCAGCCAATCGGATCACGTAACATTGCAAAGAAGGACCATATTTCATACAGTCCAGCTACTATTCGTAATGATATGGCTGATTTGGAAGATGGGGGTTATTTAACAAAGACACATAGCTCTTCTGGACGAGTGCCGTCTGAGAAAGGCTATCGCTTTTATGTTGATCATATGTTGTCGCCGTTTAAATTGTCGCGACAAGAATTAGATGTGATTAAATCACAGTTTAATGATCGTATGATTGAAATGGAGAAAGTGATGCAAAACTCAGCACACATGTTGTCAGAATTAACGCAGTATACAACGCTCGTGTTAGGCCCAGAAGTTTATGAAACGAAGTTAAAACAACTGCAAATTCTTCCGATTAATAAACAGTCAGCGATTGCGATTTTAGTAACGGACACTGGGCATGTTGAGCATCGTTCCTTTGCAGTCCCACATTCGATTGATCATAGCGATTTAGAAAAAGTCGTCAACATTCTCAATGAGAAATTGGTGGGTGTTCCGATCGTTTACCTAGATCGCATGATCGAAAGTGAAGTATTAGACTTATTAAATCGTTATACGTCGAATTATCAAAAATCGTATGACTTGATTCATAACGCCCTTTTTGGACATCAAACATCGAGTTTGTATGTCAGTGGCAAATCGAATATTTTAATGCAGCCGGAATTTAATGATATTGAAAAAGCAAGGTCGTTATTTAACGTCATGGAAAGTGAAGAAACGATAGCACCTATGCTTAAGGCAGATAAGGAAGGCATTCGTATTTCGATTGGTCACGAAAACGATATGGAAGCGATGAATCATTGTACATTGATTACAGCGACGTATTCGATGGGACAAGAACAAATTGGAACGATTGCGCTGTTAGGCCCAACACGTATGGAATATGCTAAAGCCATTTCGTTACTCGATACGTGGTCTCGTCATATGACGCAGTCTTTACACAAGTGGTTTAAAGATTAAGACAGCGGGTAAAATGGTAAATGGCTATGATAAAACTGTGAAGCTTGGCATCACTTAAAAGCCAAGTTTCTTTGTGCGAGTCTTTTGTTTAAGTTTAAAACATGGTATATTAAACAATTGGTGAAAACGAAGGAGTAGGAGGTGACTGTTATGAACGACGAAACAAAACAAGAAAACGTGACTGAAGAGGAAGTAGAACAGACTGAACAAACAGAAGAAGTCAACGAAACTTCAACTGATCAAGAGCAGTCTGAAACTGAAGAATTGTCAGAAGTAGAACAATTACAACAGGAAAATGAAGCCTTACAGGAGCGTTTAGCTCGTTTGCAAGCTGACTTTGATAATTTCAGCCGTCGCTCAAAGAAAGAGCGGGAAGCGGATCTGAAATATAAATCTCAAGACTTAGCAAATGATTTAATTCCAGTCGTTGATAACTTTGAACGTGCACTACAAGTCGATGTTAATGATGAAACGACAGAATCTTATGCTGAAGGTATGAAAATGGTTTATAACCAACTGAAACAAGCATTAGTTGATCATGGCATCGAAGAAATTGAATCAGAGGGTGCACAATTTGATCCGCAAAAACATCAGGCCGTCATGCAAGTTAGTGAGGACGGTTATGAATCAAATCAAATTATTGAAGTAATGCAAAAAGGTTATCAATTAAAAGATCGCGTTATTCGACCAGCAATGGTGAAAGTTAACGAATAAATGTAATTTTGAAGGTATGAAGGAGGAACTTTACAATGAGTAAGATTATTGGTATTGACTTAGGAACAACCAATTCATGTGTAGCAGTGATGGAAGGTGGCGAATCAAAAGTTATTCCGAACCCAGAAGGTAACCGTACGACACCTTCAGTTGTTGCTTTCAAAAATGGCGAACGCCAAGTAGGTGAAGTGGCTAAACGCCAAGCAATCACTAACGAAAACACAATCCAATCAATTAAACGCCATATGGGCACTGATTATAAAGTTGAAATTGAAGGTAAAGAATACACACCACAAGAGATGTCAGCTATCATTCTTCAACACATCAAACAGTATGCTGAAGATTATTTAGGTGAAGAAGTATCTAAAGCAGTTATTACAGTACCTGCTTACTTCAACGATGCTGAACGTCAAGCGACAAAAGATGCTGGTACAATTGCTGGTTTAGAAGTTGAGCGTATCATTAACGAACCAACAGCAGCAGCACTTGCTTACGGTATTGACCAAGATCAAGATCAAACAGTTCTTGTATACGACTTAGGTGGCGGTACATTTGACGTATCTATCCTAGATATCGGTGAAGGTACATTCGAAGTTGTCGCAACAGCTGGTGACAATAAACTAGGCGGTGACGATTTCGACCAAGTCTTAATCGATCATATGGTTGCAGAGTTCAAGAAAGAAAACGGCATTGACTTATCACAAGATAAAATGGCGTTACAGCGCTTAAAAGAAGCAGCTGAAAAAGCGAAGAAAGACTTATCAGGTGTAGCACAAACACAAATTTCACTACCGTTCATCTCAGCAGGCGAAGCTGGACCATTACACTTAGAAATGAACGTGACGCGTGCTAAATTTGAAGAGTTAGCAACTGAATTAGTAGAGCGTACGATGGGACCTACTCGCCGTGCACTTAAAGATGCAGGTATGTCATCATCAGACATTGATCAAGCAATCTTAGTTGGTGGTTCAACGCGTATCCCAGCAGTACAAGATGCGATCCAAAAAGAAATTGGCAAAGAGCCGTCTAAAGGTGTTAACCCTGACGAAGTTGTTGCACTCGGTGCTGCGATCCAAGGTGGCGTCTTACAAGGTGATGTGAAAGACGTTGTACTTCTAGACGTTACTCCACTTTCATTAGGTATCGAAACAATGGGTGGCGTCATGACGAAACTAATTGAACGTAATACAACGATTCCAACAAGTGAATCACAAGTATTCTCAACAGCTGCTGACAATCAACAATCCGTTGACATTCACGTCCTGCAAGGTGAACGTGAAATGGCAGCAGACAACAAAACATTAGGTCGTTTCCAATTAACTGACATTCCACCAGCACCACGTGGCGTTCCACAAATCGAAGTTAAATTCGATATCGATGCTAACGGTATTGTTAGTGTAAGCGCGAAAGACTTAGGCACAAATAAAGAACAATCGATTACTATTAAATCATCTTCTGGTCTATCTGAAGAAGAAGTTGAGCAAATGGTGAAAGATGCAGAAGAAAATGCTGAAGCGGATAAGAAACGCCGTGAAGAAGTTGAACTACGTAACGAAGCAGATCAACTTATTTTCACTGTCGACAAAACAATCAACGACCTTGGCGACAATGTAACAGATGAAGAAAAACAAAAAGCTGAATCAGCTAAAGAAGAACTACAAACTGCACTAGAAGGTGAAGACCAAGAAGCGATTAAAGAAAAGAAAGAAGCGCTCGAACAAGAAGTCCAAAACCTATCAGTGAAAATGTATGAACAAGCACAGCAACAACAGCAACAAGAAGGCGAAGGTCAAGAAGATGACAACGTAGTTGATGCTGATTATGAAGAAGTAAACGAAGACGAACGCAAATAAGCGCTTCGTTTAGTCCAAAAAAGTCAAAGCCAAGCGAGGTTATTCTTGGCTTTGGCTTTATTTATGATTGCTATCAGTCATAGCAAAAATTGCAGAAACAAAGACAATAATGTTAATATAAACTTTATGTGAGAAGATACGGGAGTGTGATCTTCAATTGAGTAAACGAGACTATTATGAGGTGCTTGGTGTTTCCCAAGACGCTTCAAAAGACGAAATTAAAAAAGCATACCGCAAGCTAGCTAGACAATATCACCCAGATGTCAGTGAAGAAGAAAACGCTGATGAAAAGTTCAAAGAAGCCAAAGAAGCTTACGAAACATTAAGTGATGACCAAAAACGTCAACAATACGACAGATTTGGGCATGCTGGTGGTCAACAAGGCCAAGGTGGCTTTGGTGCAGAAGGTTTCGGAGATTTCAGTGATATTTTCGACATGTTCTTCGGTGGTGGCGGCCGTCGTGATCCTAACGCACCACGCCAAGGTCAAGACTTACAATATACGATGGAAATCGATTTTGAAGAAGCAGTTTTCGGAAAAGAAACAACCATCCAAATTCCTAAAGACGAAGACTGTGAAACTTGTGATGGTTCTGGTGCTAAACCAGGTTCAAATGTATCGACTTGCTCCCATTGCGGTGGTTCAGGTCAAATGAACGTTGAACAAAACACACCATTCGGACGTGTTGTCAACCGTCGCGTTTGTCAACATTGTTCTGGTACTGGCCAATTTGTTGAAGAGAAATGTTCAACATGTGGCGGTGACGGCAAAGTCCGTAAACACCAGAAGATTGATATCAACATTCCAGGTGGTATCGAAGACGGTCAACAAATCCGCGTGACAGGACAAGGTCGAGCAGGCGTCAACGGTGGGCCTCCGGGCGATTTATTCGTTTTAGTCCGCGTGAAACGTCATGAGTTCTTTGAGCGTGATGGTGACGATATATTATGCGAAATTCCAATCACGTTCACACAAGCTGCACTTGGTGACGAACTTGAAGTACCAACTGTTCACGGTCGTGTGAAACTTAAAATACCAGCTGGTACACAAACGGGTACCCATTTCCGATTGAAAGGAAAAGGTGCGCCAAACGTTCATGGTTATGGCCAAGGTGACCAACACATTTTAGTTAAAGTGATGGTACCGAAAAACTTAAACGACCGTCAAAAAGAACTGTTACGTGAATTCCACGAACTAAGTGGCGAAGATTCTTTAGATGAACAACAAGACAATTTATTTACTCGATTCAAACGCGCGTTTAAAGGTGACTAATTTAATTAAAGTGAGCTGATTAGTAGTGAAATGGTCTGAATTTAAAATTCATACGACGAATGAGGCGATTGAACCGGTCTCAAATATCTTGCATGAAGCAGGTGCGAGCGGGGTTGTCATTGAAGACCGAAATGATTTAGATAAAGATTGGTCGACGATGTATGGTACGATTTATGAGTTGGATCCTGAAAACTATCCAGAAGAAGGCGTCTATATTAAAGCCTATTTACCGGTTAATAGTTTTTTAGGTGAAACGGTAGAAGAAATCAAACAAGCCATTAATAACCTCGAGACGTTCGATATCGATATTGGTCATAATAAAGTTACCATTTCGGAGATTAATGAAGAAGAATGGGCGACAGCGTGGAAAAAATACTATAAACCAGTTAAAATTTCCGATAAAATTACAATCACACCGACTTGGGAAGATTACCAGCCTGTCAGTAGCGATGAGATCATCATAGAGCTTGATCCAGGTATGGCATTTGGCACAGGTACGCACCCAACGACGGTTCTAAGCTTACAAGCCCTAGAGCGATATATTCAAACTGGCGATAGCGTCATGGACGTTGGCTCTGGTTCAGGTGTGTTATCGATTGGTGCAATATTATTAGGAGCTGCCGATGTTCAAGCGTTTGATTTAGATGAAGTTGCCGTTAAAAGCACGACAATCAACGTTAAATTAAATAAAGTACAAGACCGTGTCACAACGCGACAAAATGATCTGTTAAAAGACATTGACGTACAAGCTGATGTTATCGTATCTAATATTTTAGCGGAGATTATTGTTAAAACAACGCAAGAAGCCTATCAATTAATTAAGCCAGGGGGCTATTTTATTACCTCGGGTATTATTAATGCTAAAAAAGAGCTTGTTAAACAAGATTTGGAAAAGCAAGGCTTTAACATTGTCGAAACGAATCAAATGGAAGATTGGATTTCGATCATTGCACAAAAGCCTGAATAGTGAGAGGTTATTATGCAGCGATATTTTATACCGAACGATAACTGGATATACGATAATCAATCAGTTTTGATTGAAGGTGACGATTTTCACCATATCGTTAACGTTATGCGAATGGTTTCAGGTGATGCTATCATTGGTTGTAATGAAAACGAACAAAGCTATCAGCTCATCTTGGATCAAATCGATGAATCGCAAAAACAACTGTATGCTACGATTGACTATGAGTTAAACGAAGATACGGAATTACCTGTGCATATTAGTGTTGCTCAAGGCTTACCTAAAGGGGATAAATTAGACACGATTGTACAAAAAGGTACTGAGCTAGGGATGCGTTCGTTTATCCCACTACAAATGGACCGGTCCATTGTGAAATGGGATCGAAAAAAACAGCCTAAAAAAATAGACCGTTTAAAAAAGATCGCTAAAGAAGCAAGTGAACAATCGCATCGATTAATGATTCCACACATTCATTCGCTCCAATCGTTGGATGACGTTATAGATTTTAATCATTTTGATAAGATCATTGTCGCAAGTGAGTATGAAGCAAAAGGTAGCCATCAACCAGCACGGTTACTTGATGATTTAATGCAATTAATAAAAGGGCAACATCGTGTTTTAATCATTATTGGACCTGAAGGCGGCATTTCACCACATGAATTAGCGAAGTGTGAAGATGCTGGTGTATTGCCGGCGCGTCTCGGGAAACGTATTTTGAGAACAGAAACAGCTTCACTTTATTTATTATCTGTTATATCGTATTCTTTAGAGGAAACAAACTAATATAGCATTGTTTAAAAGTGTTATAAATAGGAATTTGAAGGAGAGATGACCATGAGTCAATCATTAGCAAGTAAAATTGATCACACACAATTAAAGCCTGAAACACAAACAGAGAAAATTAATCAAATTTGTCAGGAAGCAAAAGACAATCATTTTGCATCTGTTTGCGTGACGCCGACTTGGGTAGCGCATAGTTATGAACTACTTAAAGATACAGACGTGAAAGTTTGTACTGTTATTGGTTTTCCATTAGGAGCAACAACGCCAGAGACAAAAGCGTTTGAGACAAATCAAGTTATCGACCAAGGGGCTACGGAAGTTGATATGGTGATTAACATTGGCTCACTTAAAGATGGTCAATACGAAGAAGTAGAGCGCGATATTCAAGCAGTTGTAGATGAAGCGAAGGATCGTGCGCTCGTTAAAGTCATTATTGAAACGTCTTTATTAACGCAAGATGAGAAAGTTAAAGCGTGTGAATTAGCAAAACGTGCTGGTGCAGACTATGTGAAAACGTCAACAGGTTTCTCTGGAGGTGGTGCAACAGTTGAAGATATTAAACTGATGCGCGCGACAGTTGGGCCTGAAATGGGTGTTAAAGCATCAGGCGGTGTTAAAAGTTTAGAAGACGCTAACGCGATGATCGAAGCTGGCGCAACACGAATTGGCGCTTCTTCTGGTGTACAAATCGTAAATGGCGAACAATCTAATTCAGATTACTAAGTGCTAGAGGCTGGGACAGTAGGGTATTAAATTTTACAAAAGACGAATATTTTAACTTCATAACAGTTAAGCACTAATAAGCGGAATCAAAACAAGTAGACGCCTGGCAGAACACCCGAACAATTTATTTTTAAAATTGTTCGGGTGTTACTTTGTATTATTTACTTTTGTCTCAGCCTCTTTAAACTTTACGCTCATAAATGAATGTCATAACACGGGAGAATGGTTTTAAACCGATAAGTATGATTAGGCCTAGTGCTACATTATACATAAACGCTAAGGCGACAATTTGTTGGTTCACAGAATCGATAGCCCAAGTCACAATGTAGATTATGCTAGTTTTAAATTGCGGAATCAAAGCGATGATCATACCGAGCATATTAATCATAACGTGGCTGTAAGCTGTCATTTTCGCTAAACGAGATTGACCAATTGATAAAATAATCACGGTTATACACGTCCCGAGATTAGCGCCAACGATCAAATAAAATATGTGATTAATCACAAAAGCACCATCTTGCGATAAACCGATCAATAAAGCAGTAAAAGTCGTTGACGATTGTAATACAGCTGTTGTCGCAAAGCCTGTCAATAACAATTCAACGTTGCTCGTTTGTGGTGATGATAGCCAATGATCCACTTTTGACAACGTTAACGTATGCGTTAAATTTTCAAATCCATATAATGCTGCAAATATGGTACCTAACCCTAACATAATGGTACCAATACTAAAGCACCCATAATGTTTGAACGGTAATAATATTAAGGTTGTCCCTAAAATTAAACAACTAATCATTAAAAACGTATTGTTCCAAACAAATAATTGTGTCGTTAACGTTGTCCCGATATTAGCACCAATTAAGTAACAAAGAATGAAGGGAACAGCCCTGTCACCACGCCTTATAAACGTCATTAACATCGCAATGGAAACGGAGCTACTTTGCAAAAGAATCGTCATCAAAAAGCCGAATATGAGGCCATTTCTTTTGGATAATTTTTCTTTCAATATTGACAGCTGTCGCTCCGTCATCGTGCGAAAGCCGATTTTCATAAGTGTTAAACCAAATATTAACAAACCAATTAATACGAAAATCAATAATAAAAGTGAATACATCGTAACACCTCAATCCATACTATGTGAATTTGGACAAGTCATGAGTAAAACGTTGACCAAAGCAAAAATATTTAATATAATAACTTAAGATGTGCTAAGGCACATATTGATTTATGCGTTTTATTTGGAGGGAGGGTTGAGCATGTCAAATCAAACTAACGTTAGAAAGAATGAGTCTATTGAAGATGCTCTTCGACGCTTTAGAAAATCGGTTTCTAAGAATGGCACGCTTTCAGAATATCGTAAGCGCGAATTCTACGAAAAACCGAGCGAACGTCGTAAGAAGAAGAAAACAGAAGCTGCTAAAAAGAATAAAAAGTAAGAAGAGGGTGTATCATTAATGGCTTTGCTTGATCGTTTAAACGATGACATGAAACAAGCTATGCGCAACAAAGAGAAAGATAAGCTTGCAGTCATTCGTGGAATTAAATCTTCATTGCAAAATGAAGCACTTAACAAAAAGGACGGCGAGCTTACGGAAGAAGAAGAGCTCCAAGTTCTTATGCGTGAAGTAAAGCAAAGAAAAGACTCCCTCCAAGAGTTCAAGGATGCTGATCGTAAAGATTTAGTCGACAAAACGGAGCAGGAATTAGCTCTTGTTGAATCATATTTACCTAAGCAGTTATCCGACGAAGAATTAGTGGAGATTATCGATGAAACAATTCAAGAAGTCGGTGCGACGTCCAAACAAGACATGGGTACTGTGATGAGCGCAGTCATGCCTAAAGTAAAAGGTAAGACAGATGGCTCTAAAGTAAACAAGCTCGTTATGGAACGTTTACAATAGGTGAAGGAAGATAGGTGCTTTGCTTGTCAATGAAACCATCATGATCTTAGATAGAAATGATGCATTGATAGGCTTAGCACTTATTTTTTCGTTATTTTATCGTAAAATTGCGACGATTGAGCGTGGAAGGGGGACTTGTCTTTGAAACGATGGCTTCAATGGTGCACAGTAGCTATTGTGTTTTTTTTAATCGGTCAAATGCCATCACTTATTGCTGATGAGCATAATGATAACAATACGGTTTATATCGTCCCTGTTGAAGAAGATGTTGAACGTGGATTAGTTGCATTTATGGAGAGAAGTATTGAAGAAGCAGAAAATCAATTCGCTGATCATATTATTTTAGAAATTGATACACCAGGTGGTCGGGTTGATTCTGCGAATGAAATTGCCGGGTTGTTATCTGATACGGATACTCCTATTACAGCGTATGTTAAAAGTCAAGCTCTATCAGCAGGTTCTTACATAGCCTTAATGGCGGATGACATTTATATGAATAGTGTAGCCACGATGGGAGCGTCAGGTGTCATAACAGGAGACGGTACAGCAGCTGATGAGAAAGCACAATCAGCATGGATCGCAGCGATGGAAGCGGCGGCTGAACGTCAGGGACGTGATCCGTTGTATGCTAGAGCGATGGCTGATTCATCAATCGATCTTCCGGAATATGATGCAGGTGAAGGTGAGTACCTTACGTTAAGCCCTGATGAGGCTGTAGATGTAGGTTATGCGAAGGCAAATGTGTCGAATCGTGCAGAAGTCATATCGCAACTAGGTTATGACAATCCACGAATTGTTGAAACCCAACCGACTATTTCTGAAAATATCGCTCGCTTTGTGACGAACCCCGTTGTCATTTCGATATTACTGTCTGTGGCAAGTATTGGGTTAATCGTTGAACTGTACTCGCCTGGTTTTGGAATTGCAGGTATTATGGGGGCGGTGGCGTTATTATTGTTTTTCTATGGCCATCTCATTGCTGGGTTTGCTGGCTATGAGGCGATGATACTACTGTTAATAGGGTTGGTCTGTATTATTATCGAGATTTTTGTTCCTAGTGGTATATTAGGAGCGATTGG
Source organism: Alkalibacillus flavidus (assembly GCF_040545925.1). Taxonomy (NCBI): domain Bacteria; kingdom Bacillati; phylum Bacillota; class Bacilli; order Caryophanales; family Bacillaceae; genus Alkalibacillus; species Alkalibacillus flavidus. The sequence goes on along the minus strand of NZ_JBEPMX010000002.1, from coordinate 27,844 downwards.
TGGCGTAGCTATATTAGGGGCTCTTCTTGTATCAGGAGCTGACCTTGGTCAAATGGCCATCAGTTTAAGCATTGCGATTTTAATCGCGATTGCAGTGGCTGTATTTTTATTCAAAAAGCTTGATACAGACCGCGGTATCTTTCGACATATCGTTCTAAAAGATCAGACAAGTTCTGAAAAAGGTTATTTGTCCAATCATAATCGAGACGATTTAATTGGCCAAGAAGGGCAAGCGTTAACATTTTTAAGACCATCTGGAACAGCATTATTCGGTGATGAGCGATTAGATGTGGTAACAGAAGGACAATTTATTGCACAACATCAACCCATTAAAATTGTAAAAGTAGAAGGGTCTCGGATAGTTGTTCGCGAAATGAATTCATAAGAAAGTTTAAGGAGGATGTTTAATGGAATTAGCAGATTTATTTCCGTTGATTATTGTAGCATTACTTATTATTGGGATTGCGATCTTATTTACGTTCGTTCCAGTGATGCTATGGATTAGTGCACTAGCAGCGGGTGTACGTATTAGTATTTTCACACTTGTTGGTATGCGCTTACGTCGTGTCGTACCGAAAATGGTAATTAACCCATTAATTAAAGCCCATAAGGCTGGTTTAGACGTTCAAACGAACCAACTTGAAAGCCACTATTTAGCCGGTGGTAATGTCGACCGCGTTGTGAATGCGTTAATTGCGGCTCAGCGTGCGAACATTGAGTTAAGCTTTGAACGTTGTGCGGCGATCGACTTAGCAGGTCGTGACGTGTTAGAAGCCGTGCAAATGAGTGTTAACCCGAAAGTGATTGAAACACCATTTATCGCTGGTGTTGCGATGGATGGTATCGAAGTGAAAGCAAAAGCACGTATTACCGTTCGTGCCAATATCGATCGCCTAGTCGGTGGTGCTGGTGAAGATACAGTCATCGCTCGTGTTGGCGAAGGGATTGTCAGTACGATTGGTTCATCTGATAATCACGGCAAGGTATTAGAAAACCCTGATACGATCTCACAAAATGTGTTGTCTAAAGGGTTAGATGCAGGAACAGCATTCGAGATTTTATCCATTGATATTGCCGATATTGATATTGGTAAGAACATCGGCGCGATGTTACAAACTGACCAAGCTGAAGCCGATAAAAATATTGCTCAGGCGAAAGCAGAAGAACGCCGTGCAATGGCTGTCGCGCAAGAACAAGAAAACATTGCGAAAGTTCAAGAAATGCAAGCGAAAGTGGTTGAGGCTGAATCTGAAGTACCTCAAGCACTTGCCGAAGCATTACGAAATGGTAACATGGGCGTTATGGATTACGTGAATTATAAAAACATGTTAGCTGATACGGATATGCGTGAAATGATTGGTAAATTAAGCAAACACGAAAATGATGAGAGTGATGATAGAAAATAATCGCTCTAAAGGAGAGTGATTGCATATGGGTGGATTAATTGAATTAATCGCTAGCAATATTTTCGTTATTATAGCAGCCATTGTCGGTTTGCTGAGTGTTTTTCAAGATGGTGACAAAGAAAAAAACACACGAAACCGACCAGTACCTGCTACACCATCCGGGCCAACTAAGGAAAAGGTAGAAGAGGCCCAAGAATCAGTACAACAAACAGCACAAGAAAAAATGGATGAGTTGTCTAATCAAACATCGAGTTGGTATGAAGCAATGGAAGATTCACGCCAACGATTAGAAGATGTGGAGACAGAATCACGAACAGGTGTCCATAGTAGTGCGATTGATAATATGGATACGATAAAACGTGGCTCTATTCGTGACGACGATCGTTCATCGATTCATCGCGTATCTGTTCATGAAAACATTACACGAAAACGAATTGTCGAAAGTGTTATCATGGCAGAAGTGTTAGGGAAACCGAAAGCGAAGGCAAAACGAACGCTATAAAAAGGGATGAAACACAGGATGTAGAACGTATACATCCTGTGTTTTTTTCATACATTGGTGGTGATAGGGGGCGATTACGTGTCGCAGTTATCAAAACGAGTTAAGCGTTGGTTAAGTGATCAAGGTCAATTACCAAAAGATATTATTCTTGATTACCCCCGTATAACGATGATCGGTCAAATTCATATTTATATTGAAAATCATCAAGGGTTGCGTCACTTTTCGAGTGACCAAGTCATTGTAAACCAATCGAATGGTCGGATCGTCATTAACGGTCGTGAGCTTGTTATAAAAAATTTATTGCGGGAGGATATTGTCGTTGAAGGGCATATCGACGCGGTGAATTGGGAGGCATGAACTTCTTAAAAAGGAGGGGGTAAATCATTGGGCATGATGAATCAATATGACTTAATGACTGTCACGATTACAGGTGAACAACCTGAGGCATTTATCCAATCAATTGTGGATCGAGGTTATCCGGTTTATGGTGTTAAACGAATAGATGATAGCTCATTGTTTGTTAAGGTATCACCACAGGCTATCCGACTCATGAAACAGACTAGACGAGCTTACCATTGTTCGATTCTTTTACAAGAAAAACCGCGTTTATGGCGGTTTTATCATCACAAACATCAATGGATCTCATATAGTTTTGGCGTCGTTTTAGTTTGTTTAGTCATCGTTTTACTATCGAATGTTATTTGGCGTGTTGACATTGTTGGTGGATCACCAGAGCTTCGATATGATGTAAGACAATCATTGAACGAATTAGGGTTGAAACAAGGGGAGTGGGTCTTCCGCCAAGACGACTTAAGTCGAGTTGAGCGAGAGTTAATGAATCAAATTGAGGAACTAGCCTATGTAGGTCTGTCTCAAGAAGGCAGTTCATTTACGATCACAGTTGAGGAAACAGACGTGTATGAACCGCCATTGAATGAAGAACCTGTCAACTTGATTGCTAAACAAACAGGCGTTATCCAATCCATGTTCATTGAGACTGGCCGCCCTTTAGTTCGAATTCATGATACAGTTAATAAAGGGGATGTGTTAGTGAGTGGTGAACTTGAAGAAGAAGGAGACGTGCAGGTTCACGCAGAGGGTGAAGTAATTGCTGATGTTTGGTATCGTGTACAAGCCTCGATTCCTTTGGATTATCGTTATCAAACAGTCGAGCAAAAACCATCGACTAAGTATTCGTTAACATTGTTTGATAATTGGAATTTGTTTAAGCCAGATCGCCCGGACGACCTTATCCATACATCCACTCGTCCCGTTTATTTTTTGGATTGGCAATTACCCGTGTCGATTCATCGTCATCAAATACATACAATAACAGACCAACAAACAGAATTTAATTTGGATGAACAATTAGAAAGAGAGATTGAAGAACAGTTGAAAAGGCAATTAGGTTCATCCATTGATGTCACGTATCAAAAAGTTTTGCACGAGGAACGGGACAGTGATAAAGTTAACTTAGACATGTTTATTAAAGTTCATGAAAACATTGTACAAGAGCAAAAAATCAACCAAGGAGATTGATGTATGCAAGCAGATAAACAAAGTATCAATTTACATCTTGAAGATCATAACGATACGCTTAATTTATTTGGTACGAATGATCGCAATATCAAACAAATTGAAGAGTTTATGCCTGTCAATATTATTACACGTGGTGGGCAAATTAAAATAGAAGGTCAAAAAGACGATATAGAACTCGTACATGATTTACTGCAAAAAGTTCTAAATGTTATTAAAAAAGGGATTACCGTTACAGAACGAGATATTATTTATGGTATCGAACTAGCTAGAACGGATAAATTAGAACAGTTTGAAACATTATTTGAAGATGAGATAACGAAAAATCAAAACGGTAAACCAATCCGTGTGAAGACTTTAGGTCAACGGGATTATGTTGCGGCAATGAAAGCGAACGACTTAGTGTTCGGTGTTGGGCCAGCCGGGACAGGTAAAACATATTTGGCAGTTGTAATGGCTGCAAAAGCGCTTCGGAACGGTGAAGTGAAGCGAATGATTTTAACACGACCTGCTGTTGAAGCGGGGGAGAGCTTGGGTTTTTTACCGGGGGATTTGAAAGAAAAAGTCGATCCGTATCTACGTCCATTATACGATGCGTTACATGATGTGATTGGAAAGGAGCATACAGCGAGATTGATGGAACGCGGAACGATTGAAATCGCACCGCTTGCCTATATGCGTGGGCGTACACTAGATGATGCATTTGTTATTTTAGATGAAGCGCAAAATACAACACCAGAACAAATAAAGATGTTTTTAACCCGCTTAGGCTTTGGTTCAAAAATGGTTGTTACAGGCGATATTACTCAAATTGACTTGCCAAAAGGCGTCAGATCAGGGCTTAAAGTAACGGAGGAAAAGTTATCAGGTGTTAAAGGAATTTCTTTCAATTATCTAAAAGGGGCTGACGTCGTAAGACACCCGCTTGTCCAGCGTATTATTGATGCTTATGAAACGTGATGAGGAGGCTTTAGCATGCAAATCGACTTAATTGATGAAACAGAAAAGGTACAAGATGATTTAATACAGTTATTACATGACGTTTTACAGTATGCTGCTCAACAAGAAGCAGTTGATGATGCTGCAGAAATGTCTGTCACACTCGTGGATGATGAGACGATTCAGCAAATCAACGCTGATTATCGCGGGAAAGATTACGCGACGGATGTGATATCATTCGCTTTAGAAGAACAAGGTGAAGGTGAGATGGATATTATAGGTGATGATATTCCTGTTCATTTAGGTGATATTGTCATTTCAATCGACCGAGCGGAAGCGCAAGCAGATGAATATAATCACTCATTTGAGCGTGAATTCGCTTTTCTAGGCGTTCATGGTTTATTACATTTGTTAGGGTATGACCATGAGACAGAAACCGACGAAAAAGCAATGTTTCATAAACAAGAAACCATTTTACAATCATTTGGATTGAAGCGCGATGAAACGTAATCGGATCGGCTTAAACTATGCCTTAAACGGACTTAAGATCGCGCTAACTCAAGAATATAATTTTCGAATCCATCTTATCGTCTTAGTCATAACAGTCTTCGCTGGGTTAGTGGTTGACTTGAGTCGAATAGAATGGTTATGGATTATTATAGCTGGTGGTTTTGTTGTCACGTTAGAATTAATTAATTCTGTAATTGAAATGATAACGGATGTCCTATTTCCAGACTATGATTCAATAGCAAAGCGGATTAAAGATATTAGTGCAGCAGCAGTGTTAACCTCTTCAATCACAGCAATGCTCATTGGAATTATCATTTTCGTCCCTAAAATATGGACTTCGTTGATATAACGTAAAACTCGCTCACAGTGGCGGGTTTTATTTTATCGATTGGCTCACATCATTTGATTATGTGAATTTTCATCCCGTTTGTAGTAAACTTAAAATACAAGCTTAAAATAGGAGAGAGCGACTTATGACAGAACAATATCATTCAGGATTTATTGCGATTATCGGTCGACCAAATGTGGGTAAATCAACATTTATGAATCGTGTCATTGGCGAAAAAATAGCGATCATGAGCGATAAACCACAAACGACCCGCAACAAAATACAAGGTGTGTTAACGACAGACGACGCACAATATGTTTTTATTGATACACCAGGTGTCCATAAACCGAAACATCGACTCGGTGATTTCATGGTACAGTCGGCGGTTAATACATTAAATGAAGTAGACGTGATTATGTTCATGGTTAATGCCGACGAAGGTTACGGCAAAGGCGATGAATATATCATTGAACGATTAAAACAAGTTCAAAACCCAGTCGTACTGGTGATCAATAAAATCGATGAAGTCCATCCAGATGAACTATTACCGATGATTGATACATATCGACAGAAGCTTGACTTCGACGATATTGTCCCTATCTCGGCATTAGAAGGCAATAATACAGATGAACTGTTGACGGTTTTAGGTCGTCATTTACCAGAAGGGCCACAATATTACCCAGAAGATCATTTAACAGACCACCCTGAGCGGTTTATCATTAGTGAATTTATTCGTGAAAAAGTGTTACATCATACACACGAAGAAATACCACATTCAATCGCTGTTGTCATAGATTCTATTAAAGAACGTGACGACCAAGACATGATAGATGTCCAAGCCACAATTGTGGTCGAACGAAATTCACAAAAAGGCATAATTATAGGTAAGCAAGGAGCTATGTTAAAACAAATTGGATCCGAAGCGCGCTCAGATATAGAATCGTTACTTGGCACGGGTATTTATTTAGAATTATGGGTGAAAGTTCAAAAAGACTGGCGCAATCGACAATTCCACTTGCGTGATTTCGGTTACCGTGAGGATGAATATTAATAAAGCGTTTAATTGGTAATTATTTTAACTCATGAACTGTTTCATTTCGGTGAAAATAAGCTTAAGGATTTCAGTTCAACAACTGAAAGGTGGCGTATAGGATGTTAAATATGTCTTGGCGTTTATTTGAGAAAACCGGAAATGTTGAAGCTTATTTATTAGCAAAACAACTTGAAATGGAGAAAGTGAAACAAACGCAACCATCCTCATCACCTCAATCGTCTAAACTTAAACCTAACGTATAACGTAGGAAAGTGGGTGGAGAGGCTTATGCAACAAGTGAATGGTATTGTACTCAAAACACAAGATTACGGGGAAACGAATAAAATTATCACATTATTAACCGAAGAGTGTGGCATGTTAAGCGCCATAGCGCGTGGCGCCAAAAAATCTCGAAGTCAAATGGCTGCGGTGTCGCAGCCATTTATCTATGGTCAGTTTTTACTCTATGTCGGTAAAGGTATGGGGACGATACATCAAGGTGAAATGTTACATAGCATGCGTCATGTGAGAGAAGATATTATGTTGACGGCTTATGCAACTTATATGGCAGAACTAACAACGAAGTTATTAGATGAAAAGCAACCAAACGCCCCGCTATTTGATGAATTTCGTGTCAGTTTAGAGCGAATGGAATCCGATCCGCCGCTTGCCATTACATTAATGTATGAATTAAAAATGTATCATATAGCAGGGTTTGCTCCTGTTGTGAATCAATGTGTCAATGGACACACGGAAGAACCCATTGTTGGCTTTTCGGTAAGCGAAGGTGGCGTCGTTTGTGAGCGATGCCGTTACAGCACAACAGATTGTATTAACCTTTCACCACAGGTATTTCATGTTCTTCGTCTCATGAGTCAAAGAAGTATCAAAAGTATACGAAGCGTATCGATTCAAGATGAAACACTTGAGCTAATTAAAAATATACTGAATCAGTATTACGATTATTATGGAGGTTATACGATTAAGTCGAAACGATTTCTACAACAAATGAATGACTTAAGGTTAGATTGATTAAATGTGTTATACTATTTATTTATTTTTAAAATTAATGTATAATATTCATATGACTTATGACCGTTTAAGGTGGTGAAAGTTAATGGATTTAACGGATCGGCAAGAACAAATTGTGACGATTGTGAAAGAACGTGGTCCAATCACAGGAGAAAATATTGCTGATGAACTTAATTTAACGCGAGCAACATTAAGACCAGATTTAGCTATTCTGACGATGGCTGGTTTTTTAGATGCTAGGCCTCGTGTTGGCTATTTTTATACAGGTAAGACAGGTAGTGAGCTTTTAACTGATAAAATCAAAAAACTAACCGTACGTGATCATTATTCCGTCCCTGTCGTTGTCAATGATCAAACTCATGCTTATGACGCGATTACGACAATGTTTTTAGAAGACGTCGGGACTCTTTTTGTTGTGGATCAGCACGGTATTTTAGTCGGTGTATTGTCGCGAAAAGATTTATTAAGGACGAGTATGGGGCAACAAGATTTATCTGAAGTCCCTGTTCATATTATTATGACGCGTTTACCGAAAATCAAAGTGTGTCAAAAGAATGATTTACTCGTAGATGCGAGTATTAAGTTAATCGAGAATCAAATTGATGCATTACCTGTTATACAAGAACATGAACGAGGTATGGAAGTAATTGGTCGATTAACAAAAACTAATATTACTAAGGCTTTTGTAGGCCTAGTCAATCGAGATGATTTATAAAAGGGGGAAACGATGAATGAACCCGAATACGTTTTATATTGTGTCCGATTCCGTTGGTGAAACAGCTGAATTAATGGCGAAAGCAGCGCTTAGTCAATTTCTCAATTCTGAAATGCGTATACAACGAATTCCTTACGTTGAAGATGTAGCAACGCTTAATGAAACAGTCCAAACAGCGAAAGAAAATGGTGGGATCATTGCTTATACATTAGTCAAACCAGACTTCCGTAAGCACCTACAAGCCCGCGCGGATGAGGCCAACGTTATTGCAATGGATATGTTAGGTCCGATTATGGATCATTTGCAAGGCTATTTGAACGAAGAGCCTATTTTGCAACCAGGGTTGGTGCATAAATTGGATGAAGATTATTATAAGCGAATTGAAGCAATTGAATTTGCTGTTAAATATGATGACGGGCGAGATGCGAAAGGGATTTTAAAAGCTGATTTAGTGTTGATTGGGGTATCGAGAACGTCCAAAACGCCTTTGTCCCAATTTTTGGCACATAAACAGTTGAAAGTAGCCAATGTCCCAATTGTTCCTGAAGTTGATCCACCTGAGGAATTATTTCAAGTTGACCCGAGCAAATGTGTCGGCTTAAATATTGAACCAGAGCAATTGAATCACATACGTCATGAGCGTCTTAAATCACTTGGGTTAGATGGAAGTGCAAATTACGCTCGAAGCGAACGAATTCAAGAAGAGATAGATTATTTCAACAAAATTGTCGACCACATTGGTTGTCGAACGATTAATGTTTCAACAAAAGCAGTTGAAGAAACAGCCAATGCTATTTTAAATACGATTCGTTGAAACAAATGGCATGATCGGCTCGTCTAATATAGACGGGTCGATTTCTTTTGAAATGAAGTCGATTTCATAGTATGAATTTTAAACAAACTAATGGCGTTAAAACGATTTTTAGGTTATAATGCATACTTGTGGTGAATTTACTCGTAGATTGTCCCTCGGAAATTGCGATAATAAATTTAAATCTATAAAAACTATTGTAAACTGTCGATTTTTGAAGGGATTTAAAAACTTCTATCGAATAAATGATATATGGTGATGTATATGCAACAAAAAATCCCTGAAGAATTAATAGATCAAATCATGTCACAAAACGATATTGTCGATGTGATTGGTGAGCATATACAGCTTACGCATAAAGGCCGAAATTATTTTGGCCTTTGTCCTTTTCACGGTGAAAATACACCGTCATTTTCTGTTTCTCCTGATAAACAAATATTTCATTGCTTCGGTTGTGGCAAAGGTGGCAATGTCATTAAGTTTTTAATGGAGTTGGACTCTTTATCCTTTGTTGAAGCTGTCCAAGCCCTTGCAAAACGAAGTGGCGAGACGATTCCAGATGAATATGTGCCATCATCTGCTGAATCATCTATATCAGAGTCAGAACAGTCTGCGATTGACGCTTATGAATGGGCAGGACGATTATTTCATCATGTTCTTCGTTATACAGAAGATGGGCAAGAAGCCTATCAATATTTAAATGATAGAGGATTTACAGACGATGATATCGAAGAGTTTCAAATAGGTTACTCACCGTTAAAGGACCAGTTTTTAACATCCTTTTTAGAACAAAAGGGCTTTGACCTACAAAGCTTAGCTAGTATAGGTTTACTTAGCCAGCGTGACGGGAATATCTTCAATGACCGGTTTAAAGGTCGAGTCATTTTTCCTATCCGTAATCATCAAGGTAAAATAGTCGGTTTCGGTGGTCGCGCAGTAGAAGAAGGGGTTGAACCTAAGTATTTAAACAGCCCTGATTCTAAGCTTTTCCAAAAAGGAAAGTTATTATACAACTTTCATGCCGCGCGAAAAGTAGCTCAAAAAGAAAATGAAATTATTTTGTTCGAAGGATATGCTGATGTTATTAAAGCTCATCAAGCAGGTGTACAACATGGTGTAGCAACGTTAGGGACAAGCCTAACAGAATCACAAGCTCACTTGTTAAAACGTTATGTTTCAAAAGTGATTATTTGTTATGACGGTGATCAAGCCGGGCGTGAGGCGAGTAAACGAGCGGCTGACATGCTACAGCAAGTTGGGTTGGATGTATTAATTGCCAACACACCGTATCAGATGGATCCAGATGACTTTATTCAATCGTACGGCGCCGATAAATTTCAAAACCAAGTGTTGGGTACTGCTGAGACATACGTGACGTTCATGTTGAACCATCTCAAAAAAGACTACAACTTACACGTACAAAGTGATCAATTTGAGTATATTGAAAAGGCTCTCGATTTAATCGCTACAGTTGATCATGCAGTGGAACGTGATGTCTATTTAAAACAGTTGGTTCAAGATTTAGGAGTGCAGCGTGATTCGTTAGATGAAGAAATTGCTGAACGTCGGAGAATAAATGAACGGCGTGATGAACAAGCTAAACGTGCTAGAACGGAATCGCAACGAACTCAGACACGTCAACAAAAAACTGAAATATTTCCCGCATATCAAAATGCTGAGCGTTATTTGATCGCTCATATGTTACAGAATCAATATGTCGCTGAACAAGTCCAAGAACGTCTAGGCTCAAAATTTAACATGCAGGAACATCAAGTGTTAGTCACTTATTTGTACGCATATTATGAGGAAGGGAATGAGCCGGATGTCAGTCGATTCATGGAACGCTTGCCTGATGATGACGTAAAGCAACTCGTCGCATCGTTAGCGTTATTACCAATCCATGACACAATAGAGAGAGAAGAACTTGATGATTATTTATTTGCCATACTAAAAGAAGCTGATGTGGATCAAGAAATTCGATCATTAGAAACAATGCTAAAAAATGCTGAAAAGGAAAATGATCCGAAGTCGGCAGCTCGAATAGGTATGAAAATACTTGAATTGAGAAAGAAAAGTAATAAATCCAAGCTATAGCAATCAGTTTGGAAGGAGGGGTACCAATGGCTGAAAAGCCGATCGAATCTCAAGAAGAACAACAACAGCAGACTCAAAACCAAGAACAAGGTGACGAGCAAGAGTTAACGTTAGATCAAACGAAAGAACAATTACTTGAAACTGGTAAAAAGCGAGGCGTCCTCGTTTATGAAGAAATCGCTGATAAATTAGGTCATTTTGATTTAGACTCAGAGCAAATGGATGACTTTTATGAACAATTAGCTGATCAAGGTATTGATATTATTGGCGAAAACGACGACCCTAAGTTGCAAAACATTACAAAAGAAGAAGAATTAGACCTAACAGACTTAAGTGTGCCTCCAGGTGTTAAAATTAACGACCCTGTTCGTATGTACCTTAAAGAAATTGGTCGTGTTGATCTCTTATCTGCAGATGAGGAGATTGAACTAGCGAACCGAATTGAACAAGGTGATGAAGAAGCTAAGCGTCGTTTATCTGAAGCCAACTTGCGACTAGTCGTGAGTATTGCGAAGCGTTATGTCGGTCGAGGCATGTTATTCCTTGATTTGATCCAAGAAGGTAATATGGGCTTGATTAAAGCTGTTGAAAAGTTCGACTACCGTAAAGGGTTTAAATTTAGTACGTATGCGACATGGTGGATTAGACAAGCCATTACACGTGCAATTGCTGACCAAGCGCGTACAATTCGTATTCCAGTGCATATGGTTGAAACGATTAACAAATTAATCCGTGTTCAACGTCAATTATTGCAGGATTTAGGTCGTGAACCAACACCTGAAGAGATTGCTGAAGAAATGGATTTAACACCTGATAAAGTACGAGAAATCTTGAAGATTGCTCAAGAACCCGTCTCCTTAGAAACACCAATTGGCGAAGAAGATGATTCACATTTAGGTGACTTTATCGAAGACCAAGAAGCAACGTCACCATCGGATCACGCAGCTTATGAGTTGCTAAAAGAACAACTTGAAGATGTGTTAGATACGTTAACTGACCGCGAGGAAAACGTCCTACGTCTACGTTTTGGTTTAGATGATGGAAGAACACGCACACTTGAAGAGGTTGGTAAAGTATTTGGCGTCACGAGAGAACGAATTCGTCAAATCGAAGCTAAAGCATTGCGTAAGTTGAGACACCCAAGTCGTAGTAAACGATTAAAAGACTTTCTTGAGTAACCTCTCCAATCTCGGAGGTGCAACATGGGGAATGATGATCGAAAACAGGTAATTATTGATGAAATAAAACATTGGAAAAAATCCAAGCTTTTACCAGCTGAATATTGTGATTTTTTACTTGCTCTTTATACGTTTGGGGAAGGTGTAGAAGAAGAAAATGATCAGTCTGTTAAGAAGAAGAATCGTAAACAAGCGTTGATTTATTTAGACGTGATCTTTCTTCTCCTTCTTCTTCCTGCTTCATTATTGATGTCAGTCGTGGTTGAACTTAATGTCGCCGTTGATTTATCGTTATCTGTATTAATACTCATTATATTAATCGGCCATGTCTATTGGTTTAGACGACGTGCGAGTTCGATGATACACATTCCAGTTATGCTTGTTTTTTTAGTATTACTCATAAGTTCAATATCGTTTATCAACACATTATACGGGCAAGGTATGTTACTTAATGGTGTGATAGCGGTTCACTGTGTGTTATGGGTTATTATTGGGATATATTGGCGCTATTATTATTTAACAGCTTCCGGCATTGTTGGGATTATGTTATTAGCGTCAATGATTTTTTTATAATAATTTCACATTTTTGCCCTTTCCGTTATGCTATTTTTGAAGTAAAATAAATATAGCTGAAAGATACATATTTATGGTCACTTAAGGAGGATGAATTCGATGAGCAGAAATCCAATTGTACCATTTGCTACGATTGCGGTTTTAGGTATTATAGCCATTATAGTTATGAGTGGCGTTGGCTTAAGTCAAATGCAAAATGCTGATGAATCTGATGGTGAAGAACAAACGGAAGAGTCAGCAGAAAACCCTGAAGCATACTACGAGAATAATTGTATGTCATGTCACGGTGGTAACTTAGAAGGTGGGACTGGCCCTTCTCTTCAAAATGTTAGTGATGATTACTCTGTTGAAGAATTACAAGATATTATCGCGAACGGTGTAGAAGGAAGCCCGCTAATGACAGGTAACTATGCTAATGATGAGCAAGCGCAAATGTTAGCTGAATGGTTATCTGAACAGTAAGGATATGAATGATAAGTCCAGGAGCATGTTTGTAATGTACATACAGACAATCGTTTCTGGGCTTTTTACTTTTAACAAAGGGGAACCTACATGAAACAGTCCGTCTTATCTCAACGATTAACTCAAGTTAAACAATTAATACCGCATGACACCAAAGTTTTAGCTGATATCGGATCAGATCATGCTCAATTACCTTGTTATATTTGCCTCGAACGACCGTCAATGAAAGCAATTGCAGGTGAAGTGAATGAAGGTCCGAAACAAGCAGCCATAAATCAAGTAACCCAATTTGGTTTATCTGACCAAATCGATGTAAGGCTTGGTGATGGCTTATCGGTCATTGAACGAGGTGAAGCGGATTGCATCACAATTGCTGGAATGGGTGGCTCACTCATTTCTTCCATATTAACAGATGGTCAAGACAAACTTTCAGGTGACGAATTACTTATATTGCAACCTAATATTGATGCAAACCTCATCCGCCGTTTTGCAGTCGACAATCAATTTGTCATTAACTATGAAACCGTTTTGCAAGAAGATGGTTATTATTATGAAATCTTAGTATTAACTAAAAGCGCACAACCAGTCAACTACACAGAGCGTGAACTTTACCTTGGACCTCTCATGTTGCAACAACCGAATCAAGCGTTTCGGGAAAAATGGTCATCGGTATACCAGAATCAACAAGATATTATTCAAAATATGAAACAAGCGAAGGTGCCTAACCAAGAAAAAATTGAACAATTTGAACAAGAATTACATTGGATTAAGGAGGCGTTATCGTAATGGCACAAACAACTGCAAATGATATTATTAAGTTATTGGAATCTTTTGCACCGAAAAAACTCGCATTTGATGGGGATCCGATTGGTTTACAAGTTGGTGATCTTAATCAACCTGTTAACCGTGTCATGATAGCATTAGACGTTTTAGAGGGTGTCGTCGATGAAGCGATCGAAAAAGATATCGATTTAATCATTGCTCATCACCCGCTTATTTTTAAACCGTTAAAAACAGTGGATTTAAACAGTGAAAAAGGGAAAATCGTTCAAAAGCTCATTCAACATCAAATAACAGTGTACGCCGCGCATACCAATCTAGATATAGCTCAAGGAGGCGTTAATGATTGGTTAATGTCACAGCTAAATCTTAAGTCTGACGATGTTGTGGTACCGACAGAACAAGAATCACTGTATAAAATCGTCGTCTTTGTCCCAACATCTCATGAAGATGAAGTGCGTGATGCCTTATCTGAAGCTGGTGCAGGTCATATTGGCAATTATAGCCATTGTACGTTTAATAGCGAAGGATATGGCACCTTTAAACCTCAAGAAGGTACTGACCCATATATCGGGTCTGCAGGAGAATTGGAAAAAGTGAACGAAATACGCTTGGAAACAGTCGTATCTGAAGGACGTTTAAATGAAACGATTACGAAAGCGACTGATGCCCATCCATACGAAGAAATGGCATATGATGTCTATCCGTTAAACTTATCAGGTGAAACATATGGGCTCGGTCGTATCGGAACACTGTCTGAGGCGACGACGCTCGAACAGTTCGCGCAAGCAGTCAAACATGCGTTTAATGTTCCGCAGTTAAGGTTTGTTGGTCGTCCAGACAAAAAGGTTAAAAAGGTAGCCGTTATTGGTGGTGATGGCAATAAATTTATTCAACAGGCTAAACGTCAAGGGGCTGACGTATTGATCACAGGCGATGTCTATTACCACACAGCACATGATGCATTAGGGATCGGCTTAGCGATGATTGATCCAGGTCACCATATTGAACAAATCGTGAAGTCAGAATTAAAACGTGAACTTGAAAATCGTGCCAGTGCTAAACATGGTCATGTTGAATTCATCTCCTCTAACCAGGTCACTGAACCGTTTCAGTTTTTAAATACGTAATGCATGAATTTTTCAAATCTTTTTACTTGTCTTCATGTCATTGACATGGTCTGATGCGATTGTTAATCTACTTTTAATATTTGCATATCAATCAATAGCTCATGATACTAACGAGTTGAAAAAAATGCAATAGGTGAAAAGGAGATGTGTTAATCGTGTGGGAAGACAAATTTAAAAAAGAAGGATTGACGTTTGATGATGTATTGTTATTACCTGCTGAATCAAATGTCGTGCCGAAAGATGTTGATGTCTCAACGACATTAACAGACACGTTGAAGCTGAAAATGCCGTTGATTAGTTCGGGAATGGACACGGTCACCGAAGCAGATATGGCAATCGCCATGGCTCGCCAAGGTGGTTTAGGTGTTATACACAAAAACATGTCGATTGAAGAACAGGCAGACCAAGTTGACAAAGTGAAACGGTCTGAACGTGGTGTTATTACTGATCCGTTTTACTTAACACCTGATCACCAAGTGTTTGATGCTGAGTATTTAATGGGTAAGTATCGTATTTCAGGTGTTCCGATTGTCAATAACGAAGATGACCGTAAGTTAGTTGGCATTATTACGAATCGGGATTTGCGTTTTATTGTTGATTATTCAATGCCGATCAACGATGTCATGACGAAGGAACGCTTGGTGACATCATCTGTTGATACAACGTTAGATCAGGCGGAACAAATTCTTCAACAACACCGTATCGAAAAACTGCCTCTTGTGGATGAGGATAATGTTTTAAAAGGCCTTATCACGATAAAAGACATTGAAAAAGATGTGGAATACCCAAGTTCTGCAGTTGATCAAGCTGGCCGTTTGCTCGTCGCTGCAGCGGTTGGCGTGTCGGGTGATACAACACGACGCACAGAACAGTTGGTCCAAGCTGGTGTTGATGCGTTAGTGATTGATACAGCGCATGGTCATTCGCAAGGTGTGCTCGATACGATTCATATGATTCGTCACACTTACCCAAGTGTCAATATCATTGCAGGTAATGTGGCAACGGCTGAAGGTACAAAGGCGTTAATTGATGCTGGTGCTGATGTGATTAAAGTCGGAATCGGACCTGGGTCAATTTGTACAACACGCGTCGTTGCTGGTGTAGGCGTTCCTCAAATAACAGCCGTCTATGATTGTGCGACAAAAGCTCGTCAACATAATGTGCCAATTATTGCAGATGGTGGCATTAAATATTCCGGTGACATCGTTAAAGCATTAGCAGCAGGCGGTCATGCGGTTATGCTCGGTAGTGCATTAGCGGGTACAACCGAAAGTCCTGGTCATGTCGAGATTCATCAAGGCCGTCGATTTAAAGTCTATCGCGGCATGGGGTCTGTTGCTTCTATGGAACAAGGAAGTAAGGATCGCTATTTCCAAGAAGAAGCGAAGAAATTTGTTCCAGAAGGTATTGAAGGCCGTGTAGACTATAAAGGAGCCGTTGCTGATACACTCTTTCAAATGATCGGTGGTGTTCGTTCTGGTATGGGGTATTGCGGTACGCCTCATTTATCGTCTTTACGTGAACAAGCACAATTCGTAAAAATTACAGGAGCAGGCCTACGTGAAAGTCATCCACATGATGTACAAGTAACGAAAGAGGCACCTAATTATTCTGTTTAATATCACATACACGATTAACAATTTAATACAATAATGAAACTTTCATATATACTTACGAATAAGGCGTAAGTGTTTCTACCAAGTTGCCTTAAACAACTGGACTATGAAGGCAGGTTAATTGATACAATTCTGCCTTCATGTGAACGATGAAGTGGAGTTGTATTTTTTTGTTAATTGAATATCGGATAAGGAGTATGAACATGACGACGATTCAAGAAAAGATCATTGTATTAGATTTTGGTAGCCAGTATAATCAATTAATTACGAGACGTTTGCGTGAAGTCGGGGTTTATAGTGAATTGCACCCGAATAACATCACGGCAAATGAACTGAAAGAGATGAACCCGAAAGGCATTATTTTGTCAGGCGGTCCAGGAAGTGTTTATGATGACCATGCATCGCAGCTAGACCCTGCTATTTATGAGTTGGGAGTACCTATTTTAGGGATTTGTTATGGTATGCAAGTCATGGCTAAGCAATTAGGTGGGGATGTGACGAAAGCAACCAACCGAGAGTACGGTAAAGCGTCAATTGACATCCAACAGTCGTCAGCATTATTTAATGGCTTACCACATCAGCAACGCGTCTGGATGAGTCATGGTGATTTGGTGACAGATGTGCCTGAAGGTTTTGTTGTGAATGCGACGAATGAATCGTGTCCGATCGCTTCATTTAGCAATCAAGATAAGCAATTTTATGGGGTGCAATTTCATCCAGAAGTCAATCATACTGAACACGGCAATGATATGTTAAAACAATTTGTCTATGATGTTTGTGGGTGTGTTGGCGAGTGGACAATGGACCATGTCGTCGATATGCAAATTGAACAAATTAGAGACGAAGTGCAAGGTCGAAACGTGTTATGTGCCTTAAGTGGTGGTGTAGATTCGTCAGTTGTCGCCGTGTTGTTGCATAAAGCAATCGGAGATCAGTTAACCTGTATTTTTGTTGATCACGGTTTACTTAGAAAACAAGAAGCTGACGACGTCATGACGATGTTTGAAGATGGCTTTAACATGAATGTGATTAAAGTCGATGCCCAAGATCGATTTTTATCGAAGTTAGCTGGTGTTTCGGATCCGGAACAAAAACGAAAAATTATCGGTAATGAATTTATTGAAGTCTTTGATGAGCAAGCGGATCAATTAACGAATATTGATTATTTAGCGCAAGGGACGCTTTATACAGATATTATCGAAAGTGGCACGGAAACAGCTCAAACAATTAAGTCGCACCATAACGTCGGTGGTTTGCCTGAGCAAATGAATTTAGACTTGATCGAACCACTTAAAGCGCTATTTAAAGACGAAGTTCGTCGTTTAGGTGAACAATTAGGGATTCCAGAGCATATTGTATGGCGTCAACCGTTTCCTGGTCCAGGTTTAGGGATTCGTGTATTAGGTGATATTACCGAAGATAAATTGGAGATTGTACGCGAATCAGATGCTATATTACGAGAAGAGATCAAATGGAATGATTTAGAGCGTGATGTGTGGCAATATTTCACCGTTTTACCGGGCATTCAAAGTGTGGGGGTACAAGGTGACGAACGCTCGTATAATCATACGGTCGCGATTCGTGCTGTTACGTCAGTTGATGGGATGACTTCCGACTGGGCGAGGTTACCGTGGGACGTGTTAGAAAAAATCTCAAATCGAATTACGAATGAAGTCAATCAAGTGAACCGAGTCGTCTATGATATCACGAGCAAGCCACCTTCCACGATTGAATGGGAGTAAGGTTAGAAAAATGCCGGCCTACATTGGAGTAGACCGGCATTTTTTTATGCACGTTTTTTCGGTTTTACTTTTGGCAATATTTTTTGTCTTGTCACTTTACTCGTTAAATCCCATGTTTCTTGGTTGTCCGGGTCATATTCTTCTATAAACTTGATCACTTCTTTGGCAATTGGTGTTGGTGTTGATGCACCAGCTGTAACAGCAACTGTTTTACAGCCATCGAGCCAATCAAGATTGATCTCTGATACATCTGAAATGCGATAGGCTTCAGTTCCTGCTTTTTCTTTAGACACTTGCGCTAAACGATTGGAGTTATTACTTTTTGGGTCACCCACGACTAATGTTAAATCAGCATCTACCGCTTGTTCTGCAACCGCTTCTTGTCGGACTTGTGTGGCCATGCAGATTTCTTGTTCCATTTCGGTTTGTGGGTATTTCTCTTGTACTTTTAACATGGTGTCGTAAACATCCCATTGACTCATCGTTGTCTGATTTGTAACGAGAACTTTAGCATCACTCGGTAAATCTAAATCGTCTACTTCGTCTTCATCTTGGATGAGATGAACATGGTCTGGTGCAACACCGACAGCCCCTTCAGGCTCAGGATGTCCTCGCTTGCCGATATAAACAATTTCATATCCTTCGCTGACCCGGTCACGGATTAAGTCGTGTGTGCGCGTAACATCTGGACATGTAGCATCTAATACCGTTAAACCTTTCTCTTCAGCTACTTGTTTCACTTCAGGTGATACACCGTGAGCAGTGAAAACAACAGTACCTTCATCAATATCTTTTAATAATTCGTCACGTGTTTTATCTTTTCCATCTAGTGTGATCACACCTTCATCTTCAAATGCTTGTGTGACGTGACTATTGTGGACGATCATGCCTAGTATATAAATCGGACGTGGTAAGTTTTGGTCTTTTGCTGCATTACTTGCGATAACCATTGCATCCACCACACCGTAACAATATCCCCTTGGCGCAATTTTAATGACTTCCATGTCAACATGGCCTCCTCATAACTAACATCTCTAGTGTCATTATAATGGTTTTTATCGACTTTGACAAAATCTTTGAATGAGTAGCGTTGTTCGCTTGTGTCGTTTATAATATGAAGGGGAAGAAAAGGAGTTCGGTAAAATGAAACAGTATTTTCAATCATATGATTTATCGCAAAACATGTTACACATTGTGAATCAGTTAGGTTTTAAACATCCAACTGACATTCAACAGCGCGTTATTCCGCCTGCGTTGAAGCGACGAAATATCATCGGTCAGTCACAAACAGGGACTGGGAAGACGCATGCTTATTTAATTCCATTATTTGATCAGCTTGATTCGAGTCGTGATGAAACACAAACGTTAATTATCACACCGACACGTGAATTAGCGATGCAAATTTATGAAGAAGTGAAAACCATGATCAACTTAACAGATGAAGCATGGACATCCAAGCTCGTGATTGGTGGAACGGATAAACAACGATTAGAGCAAAAGCTACAACACCCCCCCCATATCATTGTCGGGACACCGGGACGTATATTAGATTTTATAGAAGAACAAACCATTAATCCGTCAACGGTCAGAAACGTTGTTATCGATGAAGCGGATTTGTTGATCGACTTAGGCTTAATTGAAGAAGTCGATAACGTGTTATACCGCATGCATGATGATGTACAAACATTAGTGTTTTCGGCAACCATTCCGAAAGGGTTGCAGCCGTTTTTAACAAAGTATTTAACGAATCCAGAACATATTCAAATTGATGAGCACGTGTTAAGTCCGGAACAGTTAGAGCACAGGTTAATACCATTAAAGCATCGTGAACCAGCAGCCGTGATTGAAGAAGCGTCTAAATTAATTCATCCGTATATTGCCTTGATATTTGTGAATAAAAAAGAACACGCCGATCAATTAGCGGACAGTTTACGTGACCGAGGACTTGATGTAGGTGTTATCCATGGAGGTCTAAAACCGCGAGAACGTAAACGGATGCTCAAAGATGTCAAAGCATTGCGCTATGAGTATATTGTCGCAACAGATCTCGCTGCACGCGGCATCGATATTCCAGGTGTCAGTCACGTATTTAATGCTGAGATTCCATTTGATGTGGAAAGTTATATTCACCGAGTTGGACGAACGGCCCGTGCCGGCTTAGAAGGAACAGCCGTCAGTTTGTATCATGACGATGATTTAACTGTGATCCAAGAATTAGAAGAACGCGGTATTACGTTTGAGAACTATGACATTAAAAACGGTGAATGGGTACCCGTTAAAAAATGGAATGAACGTAAACAGCGCGAAAAACAAGAGCAACAATTGGATCAACAAGCGTGGAAGAAAGTCAAAAAGCGCAAACAAGTTAAACCAGGTTATAAAAAGAAGATGAAGCAAGAAAAAGATAAATTTAAAAAAGACTTAAAACGTGATCAATATCGTAAAGGGAATCGTCAAAAGAGAGGAGACTAAATGATGAAATTAGGTTCACACGTATCAATGAGTGGGAAGAAGATGTTATTAGGTTCTAGTGAATCCGCCGTTTCATATGGTGCGAATACATTTATGATTTATACAGGTGCACCGCAAAATACAAAGCGGAAAGCGATCGACGAATTGAATATTGAAGCGGCAAAAGAACATATGGCTGAGCATGATATTGATGAGATTGTCATTCATGCGCCGTATATCATTAATATCGGTAATACGAATAAACCGGAAACATATGAGTTGGGGGTCGACTTCCTTCGTTCAGAAATCGAGCGTACAGAAGCAATCGGCGCTAAACAAATTGTCTTGCACCCAGGTTCACACGTTGGTGAAGGGGTAGACAAAGGGATTAACCAAATTATTAAAGGCTTAAATGATGTGTTTGAAGATAATCGTGACGTTCAAATCGCACTTGAAACGATGGCTGGTAAAGGGTCTGAAGTGGGGCGTTCATTTGAAGAAATTGCACAAATCATCGATGGCGTCACTCATAATGAGCGTTTATCCGTTTGTTTAGATACGTGTCACGTTCATGATGCTGGTTATGACATTGTCAATGACTTTGATGGTGTGTTGAAACAATTTGACGATATTATTGGCTTAGATCGATTAAAGGTCGTCCATGTCAACGATAGTAAAAATGAACGTGGCGCCCAAAAAGACCGCCACGAAAATATTGGCTTTGGCCATATTGGTTTTGATGCCCTTCATTATGTTGTTCACCATGATCAACTAAAAGATTTACCTAAAATTTTAGAAACACCATTTGTCGGGACTGATAAAAAGAACAAAAAACCGCCTTATCGTTTTGAAATCGATATGTTGACCAATGGTACCTTTGATCCTGACTTAAAAGACAAAATCATGAACCAATAACTTATAATAAGTGATTTAAGCCGTACTGATCAGCTAATGTTTTTAACAAATCAGCTGTGTCTTGCGCTGTTTTTGGACCAAATTGCTGTTCAATAAATTGAAATGTTTTTAATCGACCTTTTTCTTGAAAAGGGTCGATTTTTTTTTGATGAATGAAACGAATTAAAGCAGAAGCTTCTTGTTCATTTAACGGTATGTTGTATTTGTGACTATAATATACGATTTCTTCAGGTGTCGCTTGGTATAAACGGTTGAGAATCAATTCTTTAAACATTTAATTACTCCTTTCAAGCGTCAGATGTTTATTTGTATGCTGTAGCGGGAAGAATGTGTTTTGGAGTCGTTATAGTTGCTTCTATAGTCAAGTTTCGTTATGATACGACATTAGGGCAAGCTTTAAAACTAGTTATAAAGCTCTAGAAAGGATGTTTGAATGAAACTAAAGCATTATGCCTTGTTTTTCATGACGATCATGATCATTGTGACAGCATTCATTATTAATAATTTATATTACGAGCGAGCTATCGACCAATTAGAAGATGAAAATGATCGATTAAAAGAACAACAAGAAGTGTTAGCGTCTGAACAAGAGCCGATGAAAACGATGAGTTTAAATTGGGATTCAGATTTTTCTTACCAACATTGGGAGGAAATTGAGCGCCAAGCTAATAAAATGGTGAACAATAGTAACGGTGAGTTCAAGAAATCGTGGGCTCTGTTTTTAGTTCAAAAAGCGAATGCATATGGTATTGATCCATTTATCGTTTACGAATTATTGAAAGTCGAAACAGGTGACACATTTGATCCAGAGTTAGTAGGGCCGCCAACGCAATACGGTCATGCTTATGGCATGTCACAGT
Source organism: Alkalibacillus flavidus (assembly GCF_040545925.1). Classification (NCBI taxonomy): domain Bacteria; kingdom Bacillati; phylum Bacillota; class Bacilli; order Caryophanales; family Bacillaceae; genus Alkalibacillus; species Alkalibacillus flavidus. The sequence continues at coordinate 5,231 of NZ_JBEPMX010000002.1, read as the reverse complement.
TTATGGAAAATACTGCGCCGTGGATAGCGGATATGGCCGATTTACCGTATGAAAAAGAATTGTTGTTTAATCCAACGTATAGCATTCAATTATCGATCGTGTATCTTGACCACTTATATGGCGAGTATGGTAATTGGGATGAGGCACTGACAGCTTACCATAGAGGTATTGGCGGATTAGAACAGTACCGAGCAAAAAATGGACATGCTGAAAGTTGGTATGCTGTAGAAATCCAGGAAAAAGCAGATGAAAACCGCAATGTCGCTTTTAATCAGTAAGGTTAATGAATAAATTAAACATTCCCTCACACACTATAGATAAGCTATAGAAAGTGAGGGAATGTTTATGAGCAACGACGACCAACATCCTAAAGATTATAGTAGTGGCGATAATTATTTTGAACAAAATAAAGGATTCAATCCAACGAATGATCCTTTAACTGGCGTAAGGCTTGCTGAGGATCGGGTAAACGAACGACACGAAGATGTTGAATTCAGTAGTGATGCAGCAACATTTAATCCTGATGAACTCGATAAAGAAAAGATTCAAAAAGAGGAAAAAGAAGCTCATTACGAAGAGCATGTTGATGCAGGTTGGGGCTGGATTGCACTAAGTGCTTCGTTTTTAGCATTTTTCGTATGGACATTTTTGTTTGCGACCGTTGGGGTTGTGATGGGAATTTACGCCAAACGTCGCGGAGCTGATTCGCTTGGTAATATAGCGATAGGAGCAGCCTTAGTAGCCGTTTTGATTCGACTATTCGTGTTTCCAATGATTTAGATAAAAGGACCCGCCATGAAATCATGACGGGTCCTTTTATATTTATACTTCTTGTTCTTCACGCTGTTTTTGATAATGTTCTTCTGCTAATTTGTCGACTTCTTTCTTAAGTTCATCAACCATAATATCTTCAGGCACTTTACGAATAATTTCGCCGTGTCTGAACAGTAGACCTTCACCACGAGCACCAGCTATACCAATATCAGCTTCACGAGCTTCACCAGGTCCGTTTACGGCACAGCCTAGCACGGCGACCTTAATTGGTGCTTTAATTTGTTGAATGTACTCCTCGACTTCATTTGCAATCGAAATGAGATCAATTTCAATCCGACCGCATGTTGGACAAGAAATTAATGTTGCGGCGTTGGATGCTAAACCAAATGATTTAAGCAACTCTTTGGCAACTTTTACTTCTTCAACAGGGTCTGCACTCAATGAAATTCTTAACGTACTTCCAATTCCTTTATTCAAAATAGCACCTAAACCAGCCGCGCTTTTAACGGTACCGGCAAATAATGTACCTGATTCTGTAATCCCTAAGTGAATCGGGTAAGAGATGTGTTCAGCTGCTTTTTCATAAGCTTCAATTGCTAAATGGATATCCGACGCTTTTAAGGACACGACAATATCGTGGAAGTCGAGCTCTTCAAGAATTTTAATGTGATGCAAGGCACTTTCCACCATAGCATCAGCTGTAGGATAACCGTATTTTTCGAGTAAATGGCGTTCTAATGAACCAGCGTTTACACCAATACGAATCGGAATGCCTTTTTCTTTTGCTGCATTGACTACAGCTTCGATTCGTTCGCGCTTACCAATGTTACCTGGGTTAATACGGATCTTGTCAGCGCCACCTTCAATCGCTTTTAACGCTAAGCGATAATCAAAGTGGATATCAACGACTAATGGAATGTTGATTTGTTTTTTAATTTCTGGAATCGCGTCAGCCGCTCGGTCATCTGGACAAGCAACACGAACAACTTGGCAGCCAGCTTCTTCTAATCGATGTATTTCATTTACAGTCGCTTCAACGTCATGTGTTTTCGTCGTTGTCATGGATTGGATAATGACATCGTCACGTCCTCCGATAACCACATTACCGACTCGGACAGGTCTTGTATCTTTACGATGTGTAATCGCAGACATGTATTCAACTCTCCTTTATTTGTGAAACAAGTTATTATTTTTTCATTCATCAGAATCATAACACATAATCAGTTTAACATGCTAACGATGAATCCTGCTATAATGATGATAAGTTAATAATTGTTTTGAAGGGGGAGCGTCGTTATGGAAAGCGTGTTAGGTCTTTTTTTACTGACAACGATCGCTATGTTTTTCTTTATCGGGGAATTACTCATTAAAATGCGTGGTATCGGAGCTATAATCGGTGTTTTAGCCATAGGAATGTATTTTTCGGCTCATTTATCAACTGGTGATCTTATTCTAGTTGCCATCGGATTTGCGGTTGGGCTAGGTATGATTGTGGCAGACGGTAAATTATTAAATGATGGTATTTTAGGGGTTATAGGGTTTGTCATCGTAACATTTTCTGTCGGATTTGCTGCACCAGATATGATGTCAGCTGCTTACAGTATATCAGGTGTCATTGTAGGTTCGTTAAGTAGCTTGTTGTTATTAAAAATTCGCCTATTGCCGAGACGTCAAATGTGGGGGAAGATGACGTTGCGCGATCAACTAACGAGTGAAAAAGGTTACAATTCAATGAATGAATCGTATCAAATGTTAGTAGGTTTAACCGGTCATACTGAAACGGTATTGCGACCAACAGGGACGATCACGATTCAAGATGAGCGATATGATGCTGTGTCACAAGCCCAATGGATAGAAAAAGGTGAAGCGATTAAAGTTGTCAGCGTCGATGGGACGAGAATATTAGTCGATCGTTTAGAACGGGATTAGTTAAGCATCATTGTAATAGGTATTCTATGCTGCGATCTTTTAAGTTTGTTAAGAATGTAAAGATTGTGTAAAGAATAGGTGAGAAGGGTTTACTTAATAACACTATCTTGGCACAATAGTTTTCTGCGATTTTCTACAAGAAATCACAAAAATTATAGATTTGGAGTGAGAAACAATGGATGGTCTTTCTGTTCAGGACATCGTATTTCAATTTATTGGTGGTTTAGCTATTTTCTTATTTGGTCTTAAATACATGAGTGATGGCTTACAGCGTTCAGCTGGTGATAAACTACGCGACATTTTAGACCGTTTTACGACAAACCCTTTTATGGGGCTGTTAGCTGGTATTATCGTAACTGTCCTATTGCAGTCCAGTTCAGCGACAACAGTTCTAGTTGTTGGTTTAGTTAATGCTGGGTTTATGACCCTAAGACAGTCGATTGGTGTTATTATTGGTGCGAATATCGGTACAACGGTTACAGCATTCATTATTGGTATTGATATTGAAGCATACGCCTTACCGATTATGGCTGTCGGTACTTTCTTATTATTCTTCTTCAAAAATAAGAAAGTAACGTATTTTGGTCAGACTGTATTCGGTTTTGGTGCGTTATTCTATGGTTTAAGCTTAATGGGTGAAGGTGTAAGTCCGCTTGAAAATTTACAAGCATTTGAAGATTTAACGGTAACTATGAGTGATATTCCAATCTTAGGTACAGCAATTGGTGCTATTTTCACAGTCAGTGTACAAAGTTCATCAGCAGCGATTGGCGTTCTGCAGTCCTTGTATGCTGAAAACGCGATTGAATTGGACGCAGCATTACCGGTTTTATTCGGTGATAATATTGGAACGACCATTACAGCTGTTTTTGCGGCGATCGGTTCAAGTGTCGCTGCTAAACGTGCTGCCGCATCACACGTTATTTTTAACGTTGTAGGTGCAACATTGTTCATTATATTACTTGCACCATTTACAGCATTAGTTGAATGGTTAGCAACATCATTATCATTAGGACCGAAAATGACGATTGCTTTTGCGCACGGAACGTTTAACTTAACGAACACGATTATTCAGTTCCCATTCATTGGTTTTATTGCATTCTTAGTGACGAAAATTGTTCCTGGTGAGGAGACCATGGTGGATGCGAAACCACAACACTTAGATCCGATCTTCTTATCACAATCACCGTCAATGGCAATTTACCAAGCGAAAAGCGAATCGCTCCACATGGGTCAATTAGCGATCAAAGGTTTAGAACAAACACGTGAATATTTAAACACAAATCAATCCAAACACTCTGAGATAGCTTATTCGTTTGAAGATGCGATTAACAACTTAGATAAGAAAATTACTAACTATTTAACACAAGTATCGAGTGAAGATATTAATGAAGCAGACAGTGCAACTCACTCCTCTGTCGTTGATATTGTCCGTGACATTGAACGAATCGGTGACCACTTTGAGAACATTATTGAGTTAAATGAGTATAGGATCGCAAATAAAGTTAATTTAACAGAGCAAGCAAATGAAGACCTGAACGAAATGTTTGATTTAACAATCGATACCGTCCAAAAAGCTATGCAGGCATATGAAACAGATGATGCTGAATTAGCGCGTAATGTCATGCGTAAAGAAAATGAAATCGATGAGATGGAGCGCACGTACCGTAAGAAACACATTATGCGTTTGAATGAAGGCAAGTGTACAGGTACGGCAGGTATCATCTTTGTTGATATCATCAGTAACTTAGAACGAATTGGTGACCATGCATTAAACATTGCACAAGAAGTGGATCAAGACAAAGAATAGTTATAATAAACAGGCTAAAGGGACGTCATCCTTTAGCCTGTTACATATTTTTTGTTTAAACGGTTAAACCCTGTTGACAAGCTGTTTGTCTCATGGTAAATTATATTTCGTCGCTGTTCTTAGCGATGAACTTATTCCAGCGTAGCTCAGAGGTAGAGCAGTTGGCTGTTAACCAATTGGTCGCAGGTTCGAATCCTGCCGCTGGAGTCAATGGCGGTGTAGCTCAGCTGGCGAGAGCGTACGGTTCATACCCGTGAGGTCGGGGGTTCGATTCCCTCCGCCGCTACTTTTACATAACAAGCAAGATTGATGGCGGCCGTGGCGAAGAGGTTAACGCACCGGATTGTGGCTCCGGCATTCGTGGGTTCGATTCCCACCGGTCGCCCCATTTAGACGGACCCTTAGCTCAGTTGGTTAGAGCTATCGGCTCATAACCGATCGGTCGCAGGTTCGAATCCTGCAGGGTCCACCATACTATTTCAAACTATTCTACGGAGGAGTACCCAAGTTCGGCTGAAGGGGGCGGTCTCGAAAACCGCTAGGGGCTTCACGGCCCGCGGGGGTTCGAATCCCTCCTCCTCCGCTTTCAAACAAGCTTAGACGCTAAGCTTGTTTTTTTATGTGACGAATTGTAATATTAAGTGCAACACCTAAAAAAAGCAACTCATAACAGTTTCGTGTAAAATGTAGATAACCACATCAAACATATACACGGAGG